>JAHLWJ010000322.1 GCA_019057975.1 Promethearchaeota archaeon
TCAATCAGCCGTGGATTTAATACACTTATCAAAGATGAATCCTCACTCAATTTTAGGGAACATTGGCAATATTTCTAAAGAAAAATCTTATGATTGGTTTTCATATATACCCCGATTTGACTCAGAATCAGGTGAGATGGATTTAAATCCAGATGGGAAGGAATCTAGACATTGGGAAATACAATTGAAAGTAGCTGAAGAACTAGGACTTGGTACGCGAGATTATAACTTAATCGAAGTGATAGTGGACGGTCAGAAAAAGAGGTAGTCTTATGTTTACTATTTTAAATTTTCTTATTCAACAAAATTTTTATCATAAATTAAATTAGAGATATAACTAAACTTTCTTCTTATGAATAAAGGTGATTTAATGAAATCAATTTTGACATTTGAGGAAGTAAGAAATGCGATTATAGGACAGAATTTTGTATTTCAAACTCCCTATGGAAACCGTTTACTTCTTTATGTTGACTACACTGCATCGGGCAGGTCTATTAAATTTATAGAACAATTTCTAATTAAAATTCAACGGGAATATGCAAACACTCATACTGAAGACGCTGTAACTGGTCGTCATATGACGAAAATCCTACACCAAGCAGAGGTATTAATAAAAAAAGCCTTTAATGCGGAAAAGAACTGTCGAATTATAGCCACAGGCACAGGAGCAACGGGAGCAATTTCTAAATTCCAGGAAATTATAGGTATACGCTTACCCCCAGCAACAAAAGAACTTATGCGAACTTTATTAGATAAATCTGCTAAGGATAATGGTTTAGAACAAAATTTAAATGATGAACTTATAAAAGAAATAAATCGATTCAAACCTGTTGTTTTTATAGGTCCTTACGAGCATCATTCCAACGATATAATGTGGCGTGAAGCTATAGCCGAAGTTATAACTATTCAACTTACTCCCGACGGTTATTTTGACTTAGAGGATTTAGAACGTCAAGTTTCAGACCCAAAGTATAAGAATAGATTAAAGATCGGTTCTTTCTCAGCAGCATCCAATGTAACCGGTTTGAAATCTCCTGTTTATGAAATCTCCCGAATCTTACATAAATATGGGTGTATTGTATGTTTTGATTTCGCCGCTAGCGCTCCTTATGTAAAAATTGATATGAATAAAGATCCAGATACATATTTTGATGCAATTTTTATCTCTCCACACAAATTCGTAGGAGGTCCAGGATCGTCAGGAATTTTAGTGTTCAACGAAAGGATTTACGATCAGACGCTCTCTCCAACCGCTGCTGGAGGAGGGACCGTTGATTTTGTAAGCACGACTACCGTTGATTATTCAGAAGATATAGAAATAAGGGAAAAAGCGGGTACTCCTGGAGTTTTGCAAACTATTAAAGCAGCTTTAGTTATAGATTTAAAAGATGCTCTTGGAATTGATAATATTGAATCGAAAGAATTAGAATATACAACAAAAGCATTGGAACGATTATCTAAACATTCAAAAATCGAAATTTTAGGACCGATCGATCCCGTAAATCGCATTTCTATTGTCTCATTTATGATAAAACATGGTGATAAAAAGTTACACCCTAAATTCATTACTAAACTTCTTAACGATTTGTTTGGAATTCAAAGTCGGGCGGGTTGCATGTGCGTGGGACCATATGGACATCTATTGCTCAAAATTGGCGAAGAACGATCTCAAAAATTTCGATTTGTTACTCAACAGGGGAAACTTGGAATCAAACCAGGTTGGTGTCGCGTAAATTTCCACTATTTATTATCAGAAGTAGAATTCGATTTTATCTGTAAAACAATTGAATTCATAGCTGACCATGGATATTTATTCTTAAATGAATATTCTTTTGATATTAATACGGGAGAATGGGTCCACATTAATTTCAAAGACACATACCTATCTAGTAAACCAGATATTAAAACAGTGTTATCATTAAATTTACAGAACTGTTTTGATGAGGAATTCATTGACCAGAAAAAAGAATTCGCTAAATATCTAAAGTGCGCTAGGGAATTAGCTCAAGATATTGAAATGGAAGAAGAATATCTTCAATTTGAGGATTCTGAAATTGAGAAATTAAGATGGTTTAATTTTTCTCATACAAATGAAGATTGAGAAGAATATTCGGATTTCAAGTATTTTAAAGAAAAAAAATTAAGATGATACATTCAAATTGTTAAACGCCATATAGGGAAATAGAGAATATTCAATAAATTCTCGTTCTTTTGAGATATAAACGCAATTCTTCACCATTTCAAGGACATTACCACTAACATTTCCGAGTTTAATTGGATTTTTGAACTCCCCGTTTTTAATGTATAGTCCATTTCTAATTTCTGCACCAAAATTACCCGAAACAGCGTCTGGATTTAACCACGAAAACTTGTCGATGTAATAACCCTCCTTTATATCAGATACCATTTCGTTAAAAGATATGTCTCCAGGGAGTATTTTAAGGTTACTTATCCCATTAACAATCGTGCCGCTTTCTGCCCGTCTTGCGTTTCCCGTTGATTTTTTCTTTTCTAACATTGCATACATTTGATCGTATAATCTATTCTGAAAAACGCCATTTTTTATAACTTCCGTTACTTGATGAGGATTACCCTCTGAGTCCCAAGAATTAGAGCTCAGACCTCCTTCTAACAATCCGTCATCAATTATAGTGATGTTTTCGCTAGCTACCGCGTCCCCGATGTTGAATCGTGAAATTTTTTCGGCGTGAGCTTGACCAAGTGCATGAGTTCCAATGACGGGATTAATCGCCTCTTTTAAAACGCTTGGAGAGAAAATGACAAGGGCATTATCAGAAGGTTTAGGTTCTACTGCTTTTAGCGAATCCTTAGCTCTTCTAGCCCAACTAGATACTCTCTCGTTTAAATTTAGGTGTTCTTTTTCTTTGTAATATCCAGAGTCCCAGAACTCCGATAATTTACCATTTTCTTGAGCCTTCAAGGAAAATTCCATAAAAAAATAGGTCTTTCTCGCGTCTAACTTCAAATCATTGCTATTCCTCAAAAAACTATGATTGCTGTGTATTCTAAATCGTAAAAATGTAGGTACTACATCTTTTTGTTGATTCACTTCAGAGACGAGAACTTCTGCTAAATCCTTCTTAACCATTAGAGGATCGCTTAATATGCTTTTATCAGCCGTATTGATAGGAGAAATATTCACTTTTGAAGGAAAATCGTACTTTGCACTCAAATTTAGTTTCGATAGTTGGACACATGTATCGATGTTTTTCTCGATTTGGCTAGATTCAAGTGAATTCCCTTTAACTACGCCTATACCTGTTTTATTTTCCTTTTGAGTAAGAAGTCTTATAAAATATTCAAAATCACTTATCTCTCGCTCGTTCTCAGTCTTATCCTTCAAGAAAATAGTTTCGTAGATACATTTTTCGACGAAAAATATCTCAAATTCTTGGATTTTCTTCGATTTTAAAATCGCTTCGATTCTATCTAACTTTTCAATTGACATTTCTTCATTCACCCCGGACTCACCAACGCATTTTTAGCTCTGAGATAACTACCTCCAGATGTAACGGGAACCAGATCTTCACTACCTTTCCCACACGTTCCTCCATCTAGTTTCAAAGCATCCTTACTTACAGCATCGATATTTTTAAGCATCTCAAGAACATCTCCACTTAAAGCAATTGCTTTAAGAATCTTAGTTCTTTCACCGTTTTCAATAAGGTAACCCTTTTTTGATGTGCATTGCATGCCACCGCCAAGAGGATCCTCCATACCAAAAAATCCATGAACGAGCATTACTCCTTCTTTAATTTCTGAAATCATTTCTTCTAGTTCATAATCTCCAGAACCAAAATATGTATTAGACATCCTCACATTGACAGGATGAGCAAAACTTTCTCGTCTGCCGTTTCCTTGCGGTGTAGCATTAAGTTCTGATGCTGTTCTTCTATCGTATATAAAATTTTTTAATATCCCATTTTCAACTAAGACATTATGCCCAGCCTTTATTCCTTCGTCGTCGAAAAAATATGAACCTAATTTCTTTTCTATAGAAGGAGTGTCATAGATTGAACATATCTCAGACGCAACCTGTTTGTTAAGGTGTTGTTTCAAATAACTACGATCTCTCAATATTTGATCTGCTTCTAAACCATGCCCAAAGCTCTCATGAGCAATCAACCCTACCATATGTGAGTCTAAAATAATAGTATTTCTTCCTGCAGGTGGTAGTTCAGCTTTTAACATTTCAAGCGAATTCTTAACTACTTGATCTAAAACTGCGTTTTCGAGTGAATCGAAAATCTCAAATCCTATTTCTCCTGATTTAATGAAATAATCGTAATCTACTACGGATCCTTCTTTAGCGATAGGTATAACGAAAACACGAGTCCTTGGAATTACTTGCCTTAATTTGCATCCTTCGTTATTGACGAATATACGCTCAATTAAAAGCTCTAAATACTTCACTTGAATATTTATAATTCTATCGTCCGAATTTTTGAGGTATGTATAGATTTCCCTTACTTTTTCAATCTTTTCATCAATAGGGACCTTAATGGGATCGATCTTAGGTTTTATTTCTTTGTTTAGACTCCAACCATCGAATTCAGCAATAAGGTTTCCTTTGTTAGATACTTTCGGTATTTTTGTTTTAATATTATTCAAATCTCCATTCGCTTCAATTGCTACTTCTTTCCACGAACCTAAAAAACTGCGAGCGACAATGCCCGATTTTTTTGTATTCACTGAAAAATTCTCAGCGGAAGGTGTTTTTGCAATAATTGTTGATGAAATGGAATCATATAAGATGTCAAAGTATTGATCGCTTCGATTATAATGGTTAGTTATCTCTTCAAAATCAGTAAAAATTTCTTCATATGATTTGTTACTCATAAAAAACACTTTTAATCAAATTTAAGGTAGAATTAAAATATTTTTATTTAAATATAATTAATGTAAATTAATATAACTAGTAATAAATAGGTTTAGAAGATTTGCTCTTTTAATTTAAAAGTACCTACTTAATAAATTCATCGATATGCACTTTCTTTTTACACAGATTCTAGATCTCGAGATATCTTAGTATCTGTTGTTTCTCCTAAGCTCTCTGAATTTTCTTCTATGTTAGTTAACCTTTTTTCTAATATGCTCATTGTCTCAATTAAGTTATTGATTGTAGTCTGAACATTTTTAACTCCATTTTGAAGTTCACCTATTTGATCTAAGATGAAAGAATTTACATCGGATTTTTTGACTGGCTCAACCAACCAAGAAAGAATATTACGTAAAAACTTCTGATTGTCTAGTGAATTAATACCAATATTGTCATCGCTACAAAAAATGTCTATATCGCCTAAAGCAATTACTTT
>JAHLWJ010000323.1 GCA_019057975.1 Promethearchaeota archaeon
GATCTAATGTTTTTGAGTGATAAATACCTTAGAGCTTATTACATTTATGGATTTATGAGTCTCTCAATGGGTTTAATCATATTTGTCTTCTTCGGATTTGTTACAACCAATTATTAATTCCATTTTTTTTTATTGTTTTTTCGAGAAGTCTTTAGTAATATATCTAAATATCTTTATCAGGGTTATAGAAATTATACTAGATATTATGGATATGTTATATATTGAAAAATTTTTATCATCTCTACTACTTGAATCACCATTTAGTGTAATTAAATGGGATTTCATGAACTTTAACTACACTTTTCCTGAAAAAAATCGTTTACATTGGGAGATGATAAAGTACTTTGTTTACGAGGGTATGAAAAGAATTGGTGTAAAAGAACGATATGAATGTGGCATTTTATATCGTGTCGGTTGCGGGTTAGATGTTTTAGGAATAAAGCATAAAATTGAACCAAAAATAGAGGAATGTTTATTATATACTCAAAAGCAATGTTTTGGGGATATAATATTTAATTTCTAAAATTCTATAGCATATCAAGACATTTACCCCTTTGATTTGGATGATTCAATTAAATTAAACAATTCTAATGCTAGTTTTTTAATAATCGGAACGTGTCCTTCAGTTAAAATGCGATCTTCAATGATGATTACTGGTGGAATTAAATCCCCGTATCTTTTTATATTATGTTCAGAGTAAACATCTTCATAACTGACCCCCAATTTTTCTTTAAATTCTGGTATTGATGCAAACATTCGTTCAATGATATTTCTTGTTTTACAGCATTTAGCACAATAGGTATCTTCTTCCCCTTTTAATAAAACATGGATAACTGGCTTAGAAATTATATATCACTATTTCCCTATTTACTTAGAACATGAAATATTTCATTTAATAAATGTTTTGGTAAAAGGGTTTATCTATTAAACTTTTTCTGAGATTTGTCATACTATATCTTCTTTCAAATCAGATAGTAGAGAACTAATTATTATGTAATTCCAAAATTTTCACAAATTCTTTTTTAAATCACACCCGTATTACTTTGGGCTGATAAAAAAAGGTAATAATACAGCCTAAACTAATATCGAAAGATTTTTACCTCAATGTATATTTATATCCTAAATCTGAAATTCGTAATTCAATTAATCTTTCCTTTAGTTTTTATTTTTTATTAAACACTCTATTTATGTTAAATGTAATTATCCATTCAACAAATAAGAACAAAATTAAAAAAAAATTGTTTAATCTTATTTTCTTTTTCTAAAAGTCATAAAAGAAATCCCTATAATAACTCCAATAACTGCAATAGAAATACTACTACCAATAATTAATGTTGTATTAGTAGGATTTAATGTTGTAGGTATTAATACTGTCCATGTTGAAAAGTGATCTGTTTCAGCAGATAGATATCCATCCTCAATTCTTGTTGGAACAGTTACCCATTCTTCACTATCCTCCTCATAATAAGCCCATTTACCATAGCGATTTTCATTTGTCTTCCTTAATCTTAACCTAGCTCTTATACAGGTTTCTTTATCATCACAGTTGCAGACGCATTGGCACTCATTTTGACATTGACACTCACAGTCGCAAATACACTGACATTCATTTAAGCATTTGCATTCACAATCACAAACACACTGACATTCATTTAAGCATTTGCATTCACAATCACATTTTGGGCAACATTCTATTGAAACGCAGAATCCTTCTTGGTATCGGTAAGTATTTCGATTTTTCGTTCTGACAGTATTGCCTTCCATTAAGCCTAACTGATTTTCTTCCTTGGTACAAGTCATAACCATCTGAAGATTTTTATCACATTCAATTTCAAGGATAAAATCTTTATCTGCAACCCTCGAAGCTTCACAGTTAAGATTTAAATCTATATCAACATTAGAACTAATAGTTAACTGTGTTCTTTCACGAAAAAGAAATTTAGTCCTAACATGATTCTGTAATTGTGTTTGAATCGAATCACCAGGAACTTCAATTACTTCATCGGGTTGTCCAACGGCCTTTACGTTAATAGAACTTACTACTGAAAATACCATCATCAACATAAAAGCACTTAAGACTATCTTACTTAGTTTTTTCATAATTTTTTTCTCCAAAATTTGTATCATTGAATGATTTGCACTTCAAATAAAAAGGATTGAGGTATAATTCTTCCCAATAATCCTAATTAAATTATTGCCCATTTAAAGTTGGATCTTCGTTAAAAAATAAGTTTTTTATTCTAATTGTGTAAACATAAAATAGAGCCTAAAATTGAAGAATGTTTATTATACTCCCAAAAAAAATGCTCTGGAGACATAATATTTGATTTTTAAAGGATGCTGAAGGATTTAAATAATTTAAAAAAGATTTGATAGAGTGTAGTTTTACCCCCAATCACTCTTATATCCAGTACCCCCTAAAGGCCAAGAGAATATAATTGCGTCCTCTTGACAGACATACCAACAGGACGCACACTCCATGCATTTTTCTAAACTCTTGACCCTCGCTTTTTGTTCCACCATTTCAAAACATCCTGCTAAACATACATTTACACAATTCATACATCCTATACATTTAACTTCATTAATTTTTATGAAGTCTCCTGTTCCCTCAACCCACTCCACACCCGGGAATTCTTTATAAGTCCTTACCATTATTAATTCACTCCTTTTTAATTATGCCCGAAAAATAGAAGGATTGGCATATTCAACAAATTTTAATATTTTTCTGTTTAAGCGATTTGAAATAGGGTTTAATAACTTTAAATTAAATGAATAAAAAGGCTCAAAAATTGGTAGAATTTTTTTCATTAAATTATTCAAAGAATTTGAAAATGGAATAATAATGACCGAGAGCAATTTTTTCCTTTTTTTTAGTGACTTTAAAAGAGAATCTATTAATCTCATATATCGTGTGAATTTCATTTCCATTTTTTTAAGCTTCTTAGAAGTTACTTCTTTAAATTTTTCTTTCTCAGAGTAATCATAACTCTCATACACCCAATTTTGATAATACCTGAAAAACATTTTTATCCACTTTGTTATAATTGTCGGATCATTTTTTACATAGGAAAGAAGGGCTTTAAAAAAGGGTGTCATAAAATGGGTTAGCGAGCCTAAACCCCACCCATTATGAATATATTTTCTTAACTTTTTCAAATTGTGCTCTTTTTGGGCAATTCGTAGATTATATCTATTTCTTCCAGAAATTGACCATTGAATTATTGGATGTCCTTTTATTTTTCTGTCATATTTTTCCAAAAATAATTTAGAAGTATCATTGGCGTTTATTGCCTCAATTGCTACATTAGCTGCTATTTCTGCGGAAAACCAGGCCGCAGGAACTCCGTCACATAATTCTGTACTTTCAAGTCCAGCTGCATCTCCTATTAATATCATTCCATCTGTATGATTAGGCATGCTACGGAGTTTCTTATTCAGACCAACATATATTTCAAAACCATCCCACATCCTTGCTCTTAATTTAACACGAGGTTCTACTAGATTTTTCCACCAAGATAATTTTTGAGTAATGTTGCTATGGTACTCTTTAAAGAGTTTATTTAAATTCGGGACATGACTTTCATTAATTCTTAAACACTGATCTTGCATAAAATGAATACTATTTCGATAAGGCCAAACCATTAAACCATTTCCATACCCAAGTGGGGGTGCTATACGCTGTTCATCCCATCCCCAACACATCTTCACAGAATAACCAAAAATTTTATCAACATCTTCTTTTAACATGACGTAATCATATGTGTCAGCCAAAGATATTGTTTCAGGATGATATTTTTCTCTTATACCTGCCTTTACTGCTAATAATCCTTTTGAACCTTCAGCGTCAATTATGATTTTACTTCGTATCCTCTCTCCTTTATCTGTTATTATTCCCTTAATATATTTATCCTCTTTAATAATATCTATAACAGTAGTGGATTTTCTCAATATAGCACCTGCATCAACCGCTTTTCTAACTTCCCATTCACAAAAAGGTTTACAATATGCATTATATCCAAAAGCAATTATAGGAGAGAAAGGTTTTGGAACTCTTAAAGAATCGTCTATTTCAATATCTCCTTTCTCAATATCCTTTATGATGTAATTTATTATCCCATCAGAAGGACGTTCAATTGGAGGATTACCATCTCTAATAAAGTCTGGTCCAAACAAAAAACCATAAAACGGAATCGTTAATCCAGAAATAACCTTATCTCCTATATTTTCAGACCTTTCGATCATTAGAGTCTTCAATCCCGATTCTGCACATATCCTCGCTGCAACTGGACCCCCAAATCCAGCACCAACCACAATAACATCAAATTCTTCGTCCATTTTATAACTCTTCCAAAATTACCAATCTCTAGTATATTAAAGGTTCAAAATTAATTATTTCAAATATGTAACAATTATAATCGAAAAATCATATCTCTAATAGCTCTACTAACCAAATAGAGCTGTATATTTCGAGCACCCCCTATAATTTCTTGAACTTTAGCAACTTCTAATGCTTTATCAATCCGTAGATTATCAGTAAATGCAATACCTCCACACAATTGTTGCGTTTCATAAGATATTTTTTGAGCTAAATGCGATGCAAGATATTTTGTACCTGAGCTAAAGGCAGCATTATATTTAACAAATTTTGGCTGATCAAAATGTTTACGCTCAACTGTCTTGTTATACTCAGAAGCTGACTTAAAACCAAGTTCTGTAGCTGCCATGAGTTCAGTTAAATTCTGGGTTTGAGGAAACGAAACTCCTTGAAAATCATATAGCGGTCGACCAAATTGAACTCTTAAGTTTGTATAGATAAGCCCTGTAACTGCAGTTAACCATGCAATACCTAAACTAGACCCAATGATCGAACACCTTTCAGCTACAAGTCCAGAAAATAAATTTTTATAGCCTTGACCTTTGTCTCCAAGAATATTTTCCCTCGGGATTTTCACAGAATTAAAAAGAGTCTGGCCAATTTGTACTCGTGGAATAGATTGAATGCCAAGTCTATTAGTTATCAAACCTTCATAGTCTCTTTCCGCAATTGCTTGATACATGGTTCCTCGTGGATCTGAGATATCAGAGACACCATATACTATAAAATAGTCTGCTACTGGACCATTAGTCGTATATAATTTTTCCCCAGTGAAATTTAAATGATCTCCTTGATCGGTGACTTTAGTTTCCATATTAACCGCATCAGAACCATGCTTTCTCTCAGTAATACATATACAACCAATCTTTTTACCCTTGATAATTTCATTTAAAATTTCAGAAATTCTATCTCCTCTGCCAAATTGAAACA
>JAHLWJ010000324.1 GCA_019057975.1 Promethearchaeota archaeon
CATTCGAATTTATAATTTTTATTTTAATAATTTAATCTTTAACATTTTCAAAATGTCATCTAAAATTTCTTCAGTTTTTTCCACAATTATATTAAGTTCAATATTTTTTGTTTTGGAAAATAAAACAATTATGTAAATATAATCTCTTTTCGAGACGCAAATCCACCGATTCTCTGAAGAGATTAATATACAATTTACATCTCCTCCTTGATATTCATATGATAATTTTTTAGCAAAATTTATTAACATTCCACTCATCGAAATTTGTTTTCTAGATGAATATTCTTCTGGAACTTTAGCAAAAAGAATTTTTTCTTTATTTTCATCAAATAGAATTACTCCTTCGGATTGCACCTTATAACCAAATTCTTCTAATAAGCCTTCAATAAGCGGTTGTTCCATGAACTGTAATATGAAATTGTTAAAATCTGAGAACATGGTTATATTTCCATTACGAATAGGGAGCTGATCTTTATATACTTCTAAAAATTTATTTGATATTTTATTTAGAATGTAATTAATTACTTGATTTGGTAGATCGTCATAGCATTGTATACAAAAAGTAATTTTCTCGAAGTTATTATAAAATAATTTATGACCACTCATTATTAAGGATTTAACTATCGTACCTGGAATTAATTTCTCACCAAACTTCTTAATAGCTGTGAAAAATCCAGACACTATATTTTCATCCAAATTTTCAGGTTTTATACCACAGCTTGTCAAACAAACCCCTGCGTTATCATAAATATAAATTGATTCAACATAATTTTCTATTGCTTTTTTTTCCTCTAACAACTCACCCTTATCCGTACTCATATTTCTATCACCCATTTATCTTTAAATTTTAAGAGTAGTCAAATTTTTTATAATGATTTTAAGAGTTATCTATTTTATTTTTTTATTTAAATCATCAATATGAGATTTTAATTTAGAATTTTCAGCTTGGCATTGGTTTAATTGTTCTTGTAATTTTTGGTTCTGTATAACGGTTTTATTCGCGTTTAGCAAAGTTTGATATAATTGATTCTTAGCCTTCTTAAAATCCTTTTCCAAAGTCTTTACATACTGATCTTTATCAGATACATATGGCCATTCCTCTGTCATTGAATTTCCCTTCTGAAATTTTATAACCTCTTTTTTTTGCTTTTCAGTATAATCCTACTACTAATACATAATTTTTTTAATACATAATATTTATTTTGGAGATGCTTTTTCTGCATCAGGTTGTTGAGTGAAATAGCCAGTAGTGCCGCAATTTGTACACTTTTGAGATTTATCATCTAGAAAGACCATTGTTTTATTGAAACAAGTAGGACAAATGAAGAGTACTTCTTCTATCTTTTCCTCAGGAATTTCTACAATCATATCTATATTAGGAACTATTGGTGTTGTAATACAATACATACAAAAACACCTTTTTTTAGTAGCTTCAAGAACCTCATTTAATTTTTCTATAGGTGCGTCACTCTCAACAAATATTTCAAGATTATAGTTCTCTACAGCAGCAATTCCATCCTCAATCCCAAATCCAGTAGTTAAATCAATATCTGCAACTATTCTGATATCAAGTTTTTTCAATTCAATTCCCGCCATTGCAGCCCATTTAGCAAAAGCTGCAGAAAAACATCCACAAAAACCAACCATACAATAATGAACCGGATGTACTGCAGTTCCTCCTCCTCCAAGAATTATTGTTTCATCCGTTTGTACAGTAATTTCCCCAGCTCTTTCTGTTTTCATTATGGTTTCGAATTGTGGTCCATAACCTACGTCTAATCTCCATCTACCTTTTACTTCTAAGGTTTTTTTACATTTGGACCGGTCTTTTCTATATTCTTCTTGTACCTTTTTGAAACCGTCTAGGTCAATTCTATTAAGCATTAAGGATCTCCATTAAACTTATTACTAAGTTTTTTTTAGTACTAAATTAGTTAAACTCTAATATAAATGTATGTACTCTTTTGTCGTTTTTGACAAGAATGTACAAATATGTTCTATTATTTTTATTACTTAAGTGAATTTCTTATGTAACCCTTCTATAAAATCATCTATTTCCTTTAAATCTTTAATGTTGTTATCGTAAGCTACCTTCCCGCACTCATCCTCTAAGTCAAAATATGCCTTAATACGACCTTTTTCCATAATAGTTAGCATTGATTTTAAGAAGATTGAGAATTTTGGTTGATATTTACTAATTTCTTTTGCAAATGCAACGGTTTCTGCGTCCAATTTATCGAATGGAAAAATTCTTGCAGGGAAATTAATATTCTTTAGTTCTTTCAGCCCTATTTTATCTGCAGTATACAGGACATTTTTCGCATAGTTGAAACCAAACGCCATTAAAGGCAATAATGTTGCTCCTGTCTGTGGAAATGCTGAAATTGCAAGTTCTGGTAACCTTAAATACAAATCTTCTAGTGGCCTGTCTGCAAACACTTTCAAATCAGAAGCTAAAATCAACATAACTCCAAAACCAACAGCAATACCTTGAATTTGCGCAATTATCGGCTTTTTCATAAGAACCATTGTTTCATTGACCTTTCTCCCCCACTCTTGAATAATAGCAACATTCTTTGGATCACCCTGAATTTCCTTCAAATCGTAACCCGCAGAAAAGAATCTTTGACCAGTGCTTTTTATCAAAATACATCTAACATGTTCATCGTCATCTGCTCTAATCAACTTCGCGTGTAGAGATTTTAACATGTCACCGTTAAATGAATGTGCTTTTTCTGGTCTATTAATTGTGATTATTGCGATGCGTCCTCTCAATCCATACAAAATTAAATCTTGATTGCTCATAGGATTATTAAACTGAAATTTTATTTAAAAGATTTCATTAAAAAGCTAAATTCTTATTCACTTTTAATCAAGTTAATTTTAAAAGTGGTCCCGTAATTGACATATCTATCAATATAATTTTATAATGATATTGTATTTGAGACATAAATGCTTAATCTAACGAAAAATCGTATAATTAAATTCATACGAGATAATGGGGGGTATTTTGGAATTATTGGAGCAATATCGATGACATTATCAGCTCTAATATCATTTTTTTTGAACTCTTCTCTTAATCCTAGTTTCAATATAGTATCATATGCAGTAAGTGATTTGGTGTCAGGACCAATGATCTCAAGCATTATTTATAGTATCGGATTATTGATTTCTAGTTTTGCTCAAATACCTACATATATCTCTTTAATAAATCACTTTAATAATAAGGAGAGTTACATTATTTTATTCAAAGTTACCGCACTCAGTTCCGTTATTTCAATTATTAGTCATAATATCTTAAGTTTAGTTCCCTTAGAGAGGAGTGTTTTACCGTTATTCCTAACTCATGGTGTTGCGGCAGGAATTCACTACGTAGCAGGTTCAATTTCTTTAATTTTAATTGGGATAATTGAGCTTTATAAAATTAAGGTTTCCAAGAGCATGGTGGTTATATCATTTATAACTGGTGCATTATATAGTATGGTTTGGATAAGATATTTTCTTTCTTTGATAGTGGGAATACCAGATATTTTAATGAACAATTCTATACAATGGTTCACACTCGCTGGCATTATCTTATGGTCGCTATTTCACGGTATATTTTTAATCAAAGCTAAAAAGCGAGACCTTGATAATGCAAAAAATAATACTAAATCGTTATAACATTAATTAACAAGCGAATCTAATATTAAATATATTTAAAACCGAAATAAACAAAAAGCAATTATTAGTGAAAAATATGAGGAAAGTTGCTATAGTTGGAATAGGAATAACTCCTTTTAGAGCAAGGTATTTGGATAAAACATATTTCGAGCTCGCTTACGATGCGACAAAACTCGCTTTGGAAGATGCGAACAAAAATGGGGCAGAAATTACGCATAATAATTTAGAATCTACGGTATATGGTATATATAACGAGTTATTCGAACGACAATTCATGCCAGATATCTTTATAAATTCATATATCGGTATGAACAATAAACCGGGAACTCGGATAGCTTCTGGGGGTGCTACTGGAGGATATACAGTGAGAATGGCTTACTCGGAAGTAGCTTCAGGACTATCTGATCTATGTCTTTGTCTTGGTGTGGAGAAATGTAACGATTGTTATGATGAACAGACAGGAGTGACTACTCCGGAGGTTTTAAACGCGATTGCTTATTCAGCTGATATGACATATGAATATCCCATGGGTATGATGGCTGCCAGTTCTTATGTTTCAATGGTTAACGCTCATTACGAAGAATTTGGAAACCCAACCGAAGAACAAATGGCTTATGTTAGCGTGAAAAATCATGGAAATGCCATGCTAAACCCAAAAGCACAATCTCCAATGAAAGTGAGCGTGGAGAATGTCTTAAATTCGCGAATAATATGTTTCCCTTTCAAAATGCTCGATTGTTGCTTGTACTCTGAAGCCTCCGCTGCACTTATTTTGGCATCAGAGGATAAAGTGAAAGAGTTAGGGGTTGAAAAACCTATTTGGATTACAGGGGTTGGTGCGGCTAATACCGATTGTTTTATTGGGAACCGTGAAGATATGGGGCGGTTATATTCGAATATCTATGCGGCGAAAGCAGCATACAAAATGGCTGGTTTGGATTATAACAACATTAAGAGCCAAATAGACTTAGCTGAACTACACGATGCATTTTCTGGTCAAGAAGTAATAAGTTATGAAGAACTTGGATTCGTACCTTTCGGAGAGGGTGGTCCGTGGATAAAAAAAACTTTCGAAAAACCAGGAGAGGGTCCTTGGTTAGAAGGAGAACTCCCATGTTGTCCTTCAGGTGGATTGATAGGATGCGGACACGCTGTTGGTGCAACGGGAATTATGAGCACTGGAGAGGCTGCTTTTCAATTAAGAGAAGAAGCGGGAAAACACCAAGTCTCAATTGAGAAGGGTCGGGCCATTTCTCATTCTATTGGAGGCCCTGGTGCGGCTTATGCAGCAGTAATTGTAATGGCAAACGAGGAGGGGTTGAAAAAACCATGAGCGAAGAGTTTCAAGACCATCAAATTCGAGATGTAATAAAGATTAACTACAAATACACGATGGGTGGACAATCAAAGTATTTTATAGAGTTGAAGAATAATAAGCGATTATTGGGTACAAAATGTACAAAGTGCGGAAAAATTTGGATGCCGCCAAGAATAAATTGCTCAGATTGTTACGAACCTGCAGATTGGGTGGAACTAAAACAGACTGGAGTTATTGAAGTGAGCACCATAGTGTGGTATACGACTTCAGCTTTTATTAAAGCAATACCTTACGGAGTTGGATATAT
>JAHLWJ010000325.1 GCA_019057975.1 Promethearchaeota archaeon
ATGAATTGACGCGCTAAATAGTCAATCGGAATAAAATGCAAATTGTTTATTGGCAACTCTGAAGGATGCTCAGTAATAAAATCAAATATAGCGAGCAGTGTGGCATATTTATATGAAGTGGTTTTCCGCCCGTACTCAAGAATATTATTAATATCGCGAATTAAGGTCATCGTTATAAATAGAATTTACTTCCAAATAAATAAAATTTCAGTTTAAAATAAAGAATATCTATTTTTGTTAAGATTTTTTTAATTAATACAAAATGAAATTAAAAATCCTGTTTTTTAATCAGAATATCAATACTTTTATGGTATTAAAGTATTCCTAAATCAAATTTCTATCACTCTATTCTGTTTTGAGTTGGTATGTGAATATATAAAATAAGAAATTGCGTATAATTAAATCTTTTTATTCTAAAAACATCTGATTACTTAAGTTTTTTAAAGGAGACTATTGATATTTATATGTTAAAAGATGAATATTTATAATCAACATTGATTAACATTCTTGAAAAAAATTTAGGGTGCTAAATTAAAATGAGTAGAGAGGAACCCAATTATATTATTTATGCTTTATCAGATGATAAGGAAAAATATAAGGGATGGAATGATTGGCTTGAAAATTATTTTAAAAATGAATTGCAAAATAAATTACAATGGATTTTTATTTATTCTCAAAATAAAAATGTTAAAAAATCAATCCTGCTTACATATGATCGTCAAATAAGAGGAGAATTAGAAATAGATGGTTATGCTTCATATGATCATCAAATTGTTTCAAATTATTGCGTAGAAAGAGAAATTGATCTGTCAAGAAGGGGAACAAGGCCAAAAGGATATCTTGTAAAAAAGATAAAAATATTTAAAGATAAGGATGAGTTAAAATATGAAAATTTTCCAGAAATTAATTGGCAACAAATAAATTGGGGCGCTATTGATATAGAACCACATTTAGAGAAAATATATCGCATAGTTGATAAAGATTTTATATATGAAGTAAATAAAGAGGAAGAAAATAGGAATCAAAAAATTATCGGATTTGTTGTTAAGGTCGGTTGGTCTAATAATGGGTGGACTGGTTTCGATGAAGAGCTATTTAAAGAAGAATCGGAACGTCCTGATCATCGATATGTGAAATCACTTGGTTTTGGACACGAATCCTGGAATTTTTATGAAGATTTTAATAAAGAATGGTATTATGCTCAAGTTCAATTACACGTAACCCCAAAAAAACCAATGTACAATGGGGTAGTTTTATTCATATCTAAAAATCCTAAAAACGAAAAGATGTTTTTTACAGGAATATATGGATATGCTAAATTTGGAATCTTTAGAACTGATAAATCTGTTATTGAATTATTACCTGAAAATTACAAAAAAAATATTGATAATATGATTAAAGAACTTGAAACAGACGAACCAAAAAGAGCATTAGATCTGAAGAATTTAAAAAATGGAGATCCTTATATAAGTAATTTTCAAGGTTTAAAAGAGTTTTCTACAATATTTGCTTCAGAAGCATATATAGAAGTCTTTCTTGAAGATTTTGGGATTTTAAGATTTGGATCCGCACCTTTTTTTTATATTAGTATAGAAGATAAATGTAAACCTTTTTTAGCTTTGAATTTATTAGAGAAGGCAAAAGAGAGTCATATAGAGTTAATGAAAAACCTAAAAGCAAGAAGTAAAAAAGAAACTATTCAAACTATTATAAATAAAATTGATTTAATTATTAATACTCATTTTAGAAATTATTGGCAAATAGCTCCTGGTTCAAGGGCTGAGTTGTGGGATCTTGCTAAGGAAACAAACATAATTGGTATTAGATATAAAAACATATCACATCGATTAAGAGAAAATTTATTTAAATTTAAAGATATTGAAGAATTTAAAGTAGCTTTTGAAAAATTATATGAAAAATCTGAAAATAAAATAGATTTTGAAGAAATCGACAGTGCTTATAAAAGAACACCTGCTGCGAAAGCATTTACAAGATTTATTAATGAAGTAAAGGAAGGTGACATAATAGTAGCAAATCAAGGACAAACTCTAATAAAAGGAATTGGTATAATAAAATCAAAAAAAATAGAATATATGGAAAAATGTAAGTTTCCAATTTACAGACCTGTAAAATGGATAAAAAAGGATATTAATGTTCCAATTCATGATGAACTAAAGTCAAAATTTGGAACTACAATCAACCCATTAACAAAAGAGGAATTTGATAAACTAGGGTTATCAATAACCTTACCAGCGAATAAAAAAAGTGAAATGAGTGATCTTCAAAAAAAAATTAATAAAATCTTAGGTTATAAGAAGCAATTAATTCTGTATGGCCCTCCTGGGACAGGTAAAACATTTATAGCTAGGACATTTAGTAAATTTCAAAATACAAATGATAAATATATTTTAAAAAAGGGAATAAGGATTCCAAATCAGAAATACTTTTGGTGGATAATTAATCCTATAAATTGGTCTGTTGTTACTGACAGTATTACAAAAAATATTCCCGCAAAACTTACTTATAAGCCTCGAGTTAAATCGGCTCGTGCATTTAAGGAAATTAATAAAGGTGACATCCTTTTTATTTATCAAACCAACCCAGTAATGCGCATATGTGCGATTGGTCAAATTTTAAAAAAGATAGATGCTGATAATTGCTTATTACATATTATTGGACAAATTAAAGGACCATCGTTCTCAGAAATGAGTGCTCATCCGAATATCCAAAATTCAAGTATCATCCAACAAAACGCTCAAGGATCATTTTTAAAATTTGAAAAAACCTATGTACAAAGTCTATTAGAACTGTTTGATTTTGATAAACTAAAAGATTTTGAAATTTTTATAGAGTATGAGAGCGTAATTGAACTTAAACAATATATAACCTTTCATCAATCCTATTCCTATGAAGAATTTATTGAAGGCTTAAGACCAGTTTTAGATAATGAAGAACCTGGGAAGATAATGTTCACTATTCAAGAGGGAACGTTTAAGAAAGCCTGCAGAGATGCATATAACATGCTTATGCACCATTGCAAATTAAATACTCATTGGCAAGAAGATGAAGATATACCTCAATTAACTGAAGAAAAAAAGATTTTAGTATTGGATGCCTTAAAATCTAATAACTATCCTAAACTTTTTCTAGTAATTGATGAGATAAATAGAGGAGATATTTCAAGAATTTTTGGGGAATTAATTACTTTATTAGAAGCGAATAAACGATTATTTTCTAAAGAGGAAATCATTGAAAAATTAGTATATTCAAAAAAAACTTTTGGAGTCCCTCCTAATCTTTATATAATTGGAACTCTAAATACTGCAGATAGAAGTATTGCGCTTATTGATATTGCCTTAAGACGAAGATTTGGTTTTATTGAAATGATGCCAGATTATCAGGTCTTAACTGATTATTTATTATCTGAAAAAGGACTTGATAAAGAAGTAAATATACTAAGAGAATTGACCATAAAAACTCTAAAAAAAATTAATAAGAGAATTATTAAGAATTATGATAGGGATCATCAAATAGGTCATAGCTATTTCATGAGCCTTAGTGATGTAAAGAAAATCACTCAATCAAAAGATCTTTTAAATACAATCTGGATAACTGAAATTATTCCGCTACTTAGAGAATATTTCTATGATAATCCAAAAAAACTCAAAAAGGTCCTAAATAAAGTGAATGTAGATAGTATTGAAAGCATGGATATTCTAGAGTTTTTAAAAGAAATTATTGAGGAGAAAACAGAAGAACCAGAAGAGGAATAAGGTTGAATATTAACCTAACTTTTTTAGAATTCCAACATATAAGATTTGAAACAATAATAAAAAAAGGTACAAAGGAGTATTTTGATAAAGAAAAGGGGAAAATATTCATAAAAGAAAGAACCATTAGAGAATTAGAACAAATTAATAAAGAAAAGGATAAAACATTCGTAAAAATTCTTCGAGATGAAATAATTTTTCAAAATTATATAGGCAAATTAAAAGCTGGTAAATTTAATATTGAAATCCTCCCAAAATATTTAGCACCTAAAGATATAAAGAAGATTAAATATCAAGACTCTGAATTTTTTAGAAACCAAAAAGAGAAGTTCACTAAAAATATACTTTATATGTTAAGCTGGACACCAAATCTTAGTTTTATTGATATTACTGATTTAAAAATGGAATATATTGAAGGTTTTTATGAGAGTATTATTCGGATTTTCGCCAGAAGCCTTCTTAGGTTATTAAAAATAAAAAAAAACAAAAATTATTTGAGACAACAAGATGAGCTGAAATTTATAAGAGAAAAAATTGACATACCTAAATTTTGTAGAAATCCTGCTAAAATTCATATTCTCCCGTGTATTTTTCATGAAAGAACTTTTAACACATTAATCAATAAGACTCTAAAATATGTAACATTTCTAATGTTAAAGTTAATAGAAAATGATGAAAATTATCGATTATTAAAAAAAATACAATCCCATCTGTTTTTTGTAGATTTCGAGAAAATTAATCTTTCAAAAATAAGAGATATAAGATTTAATAGATTGAATGAAGAATTCAAACCATTTATTAAATTTTGCGAGATGTTCTTAAAAAATTATACAATATCCTTTAGTGGTACTAAGATTGAGACATTCTCTTTATTAATATCTATGGAAAAACTATTTGAACATTTCATTGGTAATTTTATAAAGAAATATTATAAAGAACTTTTACCAATTAGCGTGAAAAAAAAACCAAAGCTTCAATATATCTTTGGACATTTAATACATAAAGAAACTAAAAAACTCTTTAGGTTAAAACCAGATATCTCTATTGAAAAAGGACATAATGCGATCATTGATACAAAATATAAACTCCTCAAAAAGCCTAAAGGAGATGAATATAAAAATTTTGATGTAAAACAAAGCGACCTTTATCAAATGTATGCCTATTGTAAGGAATTCAACGCTAAAAAATGTATATTATTGTATCCCGAAAATTATGAAGGACCTGTTGATTCTGTTAACTGGAAACTTGGTAAAGATAAAAATATCGATTTATATATTCGTACCATTTCGTTAAATTTTGAATTTACATCGAAAAATGGTATTAGTAAATTTAAGAATGAATTGAGAGAAGTATTACAAGTTCTCAATTAATTTGGAATTGTTAATTAACCCATATATAATACTTCTAATTTCGGTGAAAGAGTCATTTTTCTCCCCTGTATCCTCGTTCATATAGAGTTAACGATTTATCTCAATCATTATAGATTTTACACGTTTTTCGCGGTGAAGGAATTTT
>JAHLWJ010000326.1 GCA_019057975.1 Promethearchaeota archaeon
GAAGTACATAGATTGCTTGTGTAGATTCGGAGAGTTGTCAAATCTTGGAGGAAACAGAACAGCTGGCTTTGGAGTAATACAATACACCGCTTTAAACTACATCAAATCTTAAAAATTAGGATTTAAAAAATTCATTGTTTTTTACCAGTTATTTAAGTTTTTATATGAGATAAAGATTTTAGCTTTAATTCAGAGCGAATTTGGAAGATGCTCAGATTTCAATATTATTAACTATAGATTCAAGAACTCTTTAATAAACTTAAGATATCCTGGAAATAAGAGCTCCATGCGTTCCATGTACGGCCTAATAAACAAATTGATAAACTTATTATCAAGCTTTAAATTGTCGATATAATTTATGTATGTGTCAATCTATACTTTTTTATACAAAAAATATCTTATATTAAATCCATTTTTAATGGTTTTCTATTTTCTCGCAGAAAAAGATACCCCTTTATTGCAGAGGGTGGTCGAACAATAACTAAAACAATCCCTTCTAGAAAATTATAATCGGGGTCTTTTAACATTGATTTCATAGCAGATTGATCAATAAAACTATATCTGCATGACATATTTGGATGTGAATGCCAATCGCCAATATAATCTATTCCCTCAACTGGAGAATTTTCTACGATTTCTTTTATAGGTGGATATAAATTTTTAGTATTTCGTGTTACTCTAATCGGGGAAGATAGGATCGCTTTATCATCATAAACTAGATGTGTGATTTGACACTTATATTTGCTTACTTTCTTTCCTATTAGAACACCACATACTTCATTATTCGTTTTTGAAGCATGTTCCCACATTTTACTTTTTATACTATTAGGTACTTTCAATAAATATTTCTTCATATATTTTTTACTTTTTCTTCTTTTTAGTTAATAATTTCTTCTCTAATAGTTGTATCTTGTACTCAGTTTTTCTATCATGGAATTTTACCCTTCTTTTTAAATTGCAAATTGGACAATTAGGGATTCTGTTAAATTCATGAAAAGCTATAATACCAATTTCAATTCCAGATAATTCGGTTTGTTTATTTTGCCATATATAATGATCTGAAAGTGAGTCCTGGTAAGAAGAACTTTCTCTAAAAAGGGTTTGCATGGCAAAACGTGTAATAAATAAACCTATGAAATTAATATCAATACTTATTCCAGGTATTCCTGGTTGTCTATATCCCTCAAATTGGGGTAATTCCCGATAATTAAAAGGTTTTGAAATACGGGGAAAAATCTCAGGTTCATTTTCCAACTGAAGATTAATACAATGATAACAAGGTGTTTTAAGAGGAAAAACTCTAAATATCCTTCCTTGAACAGCATTAGGACCACACCAACCATAAATTACGGGGATATTTTTTTGTATGGCGAAATCATTGAGAAGAAATTGAGAGTTATGATCACCAGTTGTAATTATTACTAGATCTGATTTTTTTAAATTGTCTTCAAATTGTTCAAGATTATTATCTTTAAATGGATTTACTTCAAAATTTTCAATATCAGCATCAGGATTTCTCCTAAGAATTTGCGTTTTTAATATTTTGGTTTTATATTTTCCAATATCGAATAAATTCCCTGTTTGACGACATACATTTACAGCTTGAAATGTGTCAAAATCATATAATATAAATTTTGAAATTCCTGACTTCGCTAATTCTAAAGTAATTGTGGACCCTAAACTGCCCAATCCTATTATTAATACTCTTTTTTTATAAATTTCATCCAAAACATCCTCTAATACACCATAAGTCCTCTGAAAAAAATCATTTGGAATATTAATTTGATAAACATCATATAAAGGGATATGATATATATCTGAAAGATCACTATCATTAATTTTATAGAGAAATGTACAGTGCGGATTAAAATCATTAGGATTTATAATAATATCGTCTTTTACCTCTGTATCTGCAAAAACAAATATTATAAAGTCCCTATTTTTTATAATTTCGATGTTTGTACTTAGATTTTTTAATATTTCAATTAAATTTTTCTCCTTTTTAATAAATCTTCTAAAAACATTCAAGTTTATTGGAATCTTTATATAGATACCTTTAATTGTATCTTCGAGTAAATCAAAATCTTTCCATGGAAATTTTTCTAATATTTTATTAGTGGATTTATTTAATATAGAAAAAAATAAAAGTTTCAAAGGTCTTCCATCTTTGAAAGAGAATAATTCAAGATCTCCATATTTTTCGTCAGATTCAATAATGGATTTTAGAATATTCTTTGGAATATAGATTTCTGATGACTTTCTTCTTCCTGGAAGTGGTGTTAAAAGTGAAGTATGATCATCGGTATGCTTATGTTCTTTAGCCTTTATCAAACTGATTTTAAATTTTTCAATTGCAGTTAAGATATTCATATTAAATTTCCAGTCTCCAGGACCTCCATCTCCAGTGAATAGACATAATGATTCATCACGATTTTGATGGGTAGTTTCTTCAAAGTTTGCATAATTCTTATAAGTAAAATCCGTATAGGGCCAAAATTTAGGTGGAGATTTTGGATAAGTATGAGGAAACAATACTTGATAATATTGTTCGATATTCTTTATAATAATTTTTCCTTCTAAACATAAATTATCTGTTTTTGAAATATATAATCTTGGAATCGGGATGATTTTTATAATTGCTTCTAACTCTGTAAGATATTTTTTTCTATCCTCTTTATACCAAACTTTTACCATTTTTTATAGCCAAAAGTAATATTCTTTCCTTCAGGGGGGAATTCTGTTGATTTTTTGCTTTGATATTTGCCACTACTAGTTTTTATTGGTCTAGGAAACGGTTCTTTAAAAATGTTATACCAACCTTCTATTGAAGGTTGATGATAACCTTCTTTTTCTAATTGATTTAATTCTTTTATTTTTTGTGAAAGCTTTAAGAATTCTTTTGATAAATTCTGTTTATCTTGAGCGATTAAATAACCTGCTAAATCACCACTTAGTCCAGCGGGGTCCATACATGAGTCATAAATAGCTTTTGTAGCACTTTCAAAAAAATAATGCAAGGCATCTTGATATCTCTGAAAAGGACTCGTAATTAGCTTCATGATGAAGACTTCCAAATGGAACGATTTCAAATCTATATCATTAGAACTCCTCCATTTCTTAATGATTCGAATTAAGGGAACAAATTTATTTTTTAATTTCAAATTATGTTCCGATATGATTGTTTGATGTTTTGGAGGAGAGGTTTTAATGTAGATACTAAAATTCTTATCTGGAATAATGTAAATTTCATTTTCTTCATCAATCAAAAAAGAGGGAATAATATCAACATCGGGTATTTTAGAAAATTTTAAACCGATTGAGTGAGATTGAATTCTAATAGTTGTTTCAGGATATGTCTCTTTCAATTTTTGCTTAATAAACCTTAATAGAGCTATAGGGTCATTTCCAAATTGATCCCAATATTCATCATAATCTAAAATAATCATTATGTCAACATCATTTACAGGTCTAATTTGAGTATGCCTTTTATATGACCCTGTAAGGAAATGAGGTTTTCTTTTATCATTGATTACTTTCCCACTTAAAGTTTTCCTAATATATTCATGTCGATTTATAATACTTTCATTTTCCTTCTCAGTTGGAATTAAGGATTTAATAAATTGTTCAAATGCTTTTGGAACTGTTGTTACCATATTTTATCACCTCTTATCTTAATATTATGCTTTTTTTATAATTATGTTTTTTTTTATCAAATTCATATATATGAACAGGGGAAATGACATTAAAATTATAACCTAAAAAGATTGCCATTCCCAGTGGTATTGAATTAAAGATATGAATTTCTTCAATCCCTTTTTTATTTACACTCTTAATTTTTTTTGTAATTTGATTTATCATAGAAGAGATCTCATTGTTTTTTATTAATTTCTTATAACTAAAGCTAAGAGTATAACCTGAATTAATTTTATTTTCATTTAAATAATTTGAAACGGGAGTATTTAAATCATTTTCACCAATATTTATTAAAACAACTAATATATTGGAATTTTTATTTATTCTCTTTAATTTTACTTTTAAATATCTTTTATTTTCGGAGTTAGAATAAGTCCATAAATCATCTAGTTGTTTAATAGATAAATAAAAACCAGTTGTTTTTCGAAAAACAAAACCAATCATATAACCTATCGTTAAATGGATTTTAGCAATTATCATTAGAGATCTAATAGTACTCGTATTCATTATAGTTTCTTTTAAATTATCAATATTATCTCTTATAATATTCCAATTAGGATTATTTTGAATAAGAGTGAAAAGATCCAACTCATAATCAAAAGTTTCGGCTTTAGGAATAGGATGGTAAGAAAATATACCCGTCTTTAAAGTTAAAGATTCGAATTTCTGTTCTTGCATAAAAATCTGTTGAATTATAGGTGTATTAAAAAAGATTTTAAAGTTAGGATTTTTTGTTGTTCGATCTACTAAGTTATAAATTAAATTTAAAAAGTTATCAGAAAGTGGTGAGATCCTTTTAGATTCAAGTTCAGGATTTAGATAAGGTCGAATAAAACTTATTTTATTTAAAAAATTATTAAACCCGTCTGGTCTGCCACATAATTCGAAAAACTTATTTCTTATATTTAAATTTGATTCTTTAAGATTTCCATTAATAAAATTCTCTTTGAATTTTCCATCCTTTCCAATTATACTTTCTAGACTACTATCAACACTTTTATTGGAACACACAATCATTTCAAATTGATTAGAATTGATTTGTGTTTTAATCTTACAATAACTTTCAAATATTTTATCAATAGAAATCTTTGATGTTTTGTTCTCTTTAGTAAGGTGGCCTATTTTTATTGTATCTCCAATTATACTAATTGTATGCTTAATTTGGTAAAAATAATAGATAGCGTTTTTATACATTAATATATCATCGAATATACCATATTCATTAATACCAATTTCTTCTTCTAGCCAAGGAGGATCATTTTTATGTATAGATGTTTCTAAAAACCATTCACATATTAACCTAACACCCATCCATCTCTGATATTCATCACCAGTATATCGTCCTGATCTTGGTTTTAACTTATCCAACATACTTATATATTTTTTAGTCTTTTTTCATGAAATGGTAATTTTATATATTAAATATTTTTATTAATTGATAATTTTGTGTGCAGATGGCTGAAATAAAAATATAGATACTATTTTTAATTTTTAATTTGTAATTAGTCAAAAAAATTATGAATTTTTTACTATAAATAAAGAAAAATATCATTTAATACTTTTTACGATTTCTCTATGGATGATCGATTAT
>JAHLWJ010000327.1 GCA_019057975.1 Promethearchaeota archaeon
AATTAATCCTTTTATCTTTTATTTTAGTTATAAAATAATTATTATTGAATTTTTAATTACTTCTTTTATGGAAAAAGATTTAATTACGCTTAAATCGGGAAAGGTAAATGATTATCTTCATCATATTGATGTGAAAGCATATGGAACAAGTCGAATGTTATCTGTCTTTCTTGCAGAATTTGATGATGGTTCAGTCCTATTCGACTGTGGTTCATCTTTAGATATAAAGAAAATTTTAAGGTATTTCAAGAAAAACAATATTCCTTTATCATCCTTCAAGTATTTAGTTACCAGTCATCACCATTTTGACCATAATGGTGGAATATGGAAATTATATGAAGAATTAAAAAATCATAATCCTGATGTAAAAATTCTTACGAATACTATTACAAAAGAATTACTAAATGATTTTGAGCTCCATTTAAAACGCGGGGTGAGAACTTATGGAGATCTAACAGGTATTATGAAACCTATAGAGAAATCAGCTTTTCAGATTATAGAACCTTCCATAAAGTTTGATTCAAATACAGATAATCTTGAAGTTGTATCGACATTTCATATTAATGGATCTGAAGTCAATTTAATCATATTCAAAACACCTGGGCATACTCCAGATCATCAATGCCCTGCATTCGTCAAAGATGGGAAACTGGATTTTATTCATTTTGGTGAAGCAGTAGGAACAATATATCATTCTTCGAAACTTATAACATTACCCACATCTATGCCAATCTATTATAACCATAAAAAATACATGGAAACACTTGACAATATTAAAAACTTAAATCCTTTAAAAGCAGGATTTGGGCATTTTGGTCTTGTTAATGGAAAGAAAAATGTTCGAGAGTTGGTATTAGATAATGAATCTTTTATGAAGGAATTTCGTAAAAATATAATAAAATTTTATCAAGAAAAGCCTGAAACTAAATACGTATTAAAAAATATGAAACCATTATTAACCCCTAGGACAAATTTATCTATAGATGATAATCCTGTTTTTAATGGAATTTTTTTAGCAATTGTCTACGGGGAGATGATTTCATTAGGTTATCGAGAAATTCCAGAAGACGAATTAGTATTCTATAAGAGATATTATTCTTTATGAACTGTTTTTGATTTTTTTCTTCAAAATTGTTTTTTCCTAAAAGTTCTAATTTATTATTAACATAAAATCTCATAATGGATAGAAATATTGAAAAATTTGATATTTGCATCGTTGGGGGAAGTATAGCTGGGAATTATTTGAGTTTTTTATTATCAAACACGAATCTAAAAATTGCGGTTATTGAAGAACATAAAGAAGTAGGCCTTCCGCTTCAATGTGCTGGTATAGTCTCTCAAAAATTAATTAAAATAATTAATTTACCTAAAGAAATTGTATTGAATCGTGTGAAAGTAGCGAAGATTGTTGCCCCTAAGGGAAAATTTATCAAATTATCAGGTGTTGAGGAACCATACATCATTGATAGAATCGCTCTTGATCGTTTATTTCATGAAATGGTAAAAAATAAGAAAAATATTCATTATTTCCTTGGAGAAAAATTCAAAACCTTTGAATACATTAAAGAAAACGGAGAAAAACTATTAGTAATTGAAACTTCAAAAAGAGTTCTTAAAGTTAAAATGTTAATTGGGTGTGATGGCCCACTTTCCTCTGTAGCTAAATCTTGTGGAATAACCAACAAAATTTTATATGCTATTCAAATTCGAATCTCTGGCAAGTTTGATGAAGATGAAGCAGCAATGTACTTTAATCCTAGATGGAAAGAATTATTTGGCTGGATAGTGCCAGAGGGAAATGACATTGCCCGAGTTGGGATGGCCTGTTCACAAAATCTTACAAAAAACTTTCAGTTTTTTATTAAACAACTCAAATTAGATTTTGAGAAGAAGATCGAACAACAAGGAGGCCTTATCCCTTATGGAATGATGAATAAACTTGCATTTAATAATGTTTTACTACTAGGTGATTCTGCATGTCAAGTTAAAACCACTACGGGAGGAGGCATAATTATGCTTTTGACAGCAGCGAATTATGCTGCTAATTGTATTCAAAAATGTTTCATAAACGGCAATTTTTCAAGGCGAATAATTAAAAAATATTATGAAACACCATGTATATCTACAATTGGAAAAGAATTGAAAATCCATTATTTAATTCGAACATTTTTGGAAAAATTTAGCAATAATGATTTTGAAACGATATTTCAAATAATAAAAACAAGTAAAATTGAAAATTTAATTACCATTTATGGAGACATGGATTTCCCAAAAGCAATAATTTTTAAGTTGTTAAAGAATCCATTAGTTTTCCCGTTTTTAATAAAATTTATATTAAAATATCCTAATATTCTTATCAAATTATTAAAAATATTAATCAAATAAAACTCAATCATTAATATTAATGGTAGAATTTGTATGAACTGCAGAGAAAGAATTCTTACAGCTTTAAATAAGGAAGAACCAGATAAAGTCCCTTCTTTTGAATTATCAATAGATAATTTAAAGATTTGCAAACACTTTAATGAAGATTATGTATTTCAAGGGATGGTAAAAAGTTTCAATGATACATATGATTTGTGTCAAGGAGATACAGACGCTTTAACCAAAACTATTATGATGGCAACCGAAGCAAGATCCTACATAAAAAACACTCTAAATAGACATATAAATATATATAAAAAAATTGGAATCGATCTTGCAATTGTTCCGTTTACAGGTTATATTCTTTTCCCTGTAAAATGTGAAAGGACACATTTTATTGATGAGTATGGAAGAATATTCGATTTAAGAAAAAACCCTGCTGATGGTATGGATATAGCCTACTATAGGGATGGCATATTTAAAAATTTTGAAGAATTTGAATCATTCCAAGATCTAGAGGTAGATACTCCCCGAAGAGAAAAATATTTTAAAGCAATGAAAAAAACGGAGAAAGATTCTCAAGGTAGAATCTCCATTATACCTGCAGTATGGGGTGTTTTTGAGCCTTCATGGCAAGTTTTTGGTTTTTCAACTTTTAGTAAAATATTGATAAATTCAAAAAAGATTAAGAAAGTTTTTGATAAATTTGGTAAATTTCTTGTGAATTCGGTGAAAACTTTTATTGATTGGGGAGAAACGGGTGCAATATTGATAATGGATGATTATGGATATAAAACTGGACTATTAATGAACCCTAAAAACTACAAAGCTTATGTTCTTCCTTGGTTAGAAGAAGCTTGTAAAGTTGCGCATAAAGGAGGTTTAAAAGTGATCTTACATAGTTGTGGAGATATTCTTCAATTGCTTGAAGATATTATTAAAGTCGGTGTTGATGCAATTCATCCCATAGAGCCTACAACAGCAAATTCTGAATACAATATTTATGAATTATACGAGAAATTTTCTGAAAGAATTTCCTTTATCGGAAATGTATCCCCACAAGATCTTGCAGATAAAGATCAGAATTTTATAAAAACCTATACAAAAAACCTTGTCAAAAAACTCGCTCCTGGAGGAGGATTTATCTTAAGTTCCGGACATAGCATAAATCCCTCTGTTAAACTAGAAAACTTTCTAGCAATGCATAATACATTAAAGAAATATGGAACTTATCCTATTTCCTTTAATTAGTTCTTTAAGCATAAGAATCACAAATTTGATTATATTTGAATCCTTCTAAGGAGGAGGAGGAATCATAGAAAAGAACGCTATTTGACTAAAAATTAAATACCAAATTAACATAAACGCAACAATAATAACTGTTGAAACTAAACCAAAACCTTTAACTCCTCTTGGAATGCCTAAATCTTCACTTTTTCTTTGAATAAACGCACGAATCATAGCCACAATGTATATTAGAACAACTATGATTGCAACAATCCATAAAAACAACATGAACAATGATAGAGTATAAACAGGAAAGCTATTTAACCACACCCAAAATCTAACTATCAAGTATGTTGGAATTGAGCTGTAGATGACTGCTGTGAGAAAAAATACGATCCCCCATAATATACCTTTTAGAGAATTAGACGTCATCTATTTATTATATTAATAATAATTTAAAAGATTTGTTAGAGGGCTTATTAAGAATCTTAGACTCTGACTTAAAAATTACATAATGTTTTTTATCATCCATCGAAGGGATTTCATGACTCTATCATCCTCTTCTAAAATTTTAATAGGAAAATATCTAATTCTCCTACCATTTTCTTTCAATCTTTCAATTTGAAAGAGATTGTGAATATATTCTTTTTTATTGTCTTCCTCAATACTAAATTTATTACCAATTATTAAAAGGGGAACTGGATTAATTTTCTTTTCCAAATATTTGTCCTCAATAATTTGAAGCATGTTTTTAGTATCCAGTATTGAATTTTTGTCTGATAATTTAAATATGAGAATTATTCCCTGAGCATGAGTTACACATTCATCAAAAGAATTAAATCCCTTACATCCAAATTCGCACTTTTCTTCATTATAATTTAAAATTTCAAGATTCTCTATGATTACTTCTAAAATCCTTACAGATAAATCATTACTCTTGATATTTAAAAATTGGATAAATTCTATATTCTTCAGTAATGTTTTCTTACCTGCTTTTGGTGCTCCTACTATAAAAATCCTCTTTATTAATTTTTTATTTTTTATAGGAGTTTCTACACGATACTTAGGGATTAATTTTTGAAAATATTTATTAAATAATTCTAAAAAAGTATTTTTGAACTTTTCATCACCATAATTTAAAACAAATCCTTCTGAAATTACACTTTTCTTCATATGTAATAGAGATGTAAGATCATTCAACTCTTTTATTTCTTCTGCAAAATCTTCCAAAATAGGTCCTTTAGAATCTAAATACTTAAAAACGTCTACTATCCCATCCTTAAAGAATGCTGTTTTAATTATATAAGAGATCATCAGTAATTCTTTGCCACCACGTGCGAATTTCGAATCAATATAAAATAAATGATTTACTGTCTGAAATTTTCGATAGGCAAAGATAAAAGTACCTTCTTCTTCATTAAATTCAAGAATTCTATCTAAATCGGGAGCCCCTACTACATCTTCCATTGGTATACTTGAGTAGAAAACATTCGGACCTATTACTTGGTCAAAGTAGGACACAGATAGAATTTGGTTTTGAGACATTTTGATTTTTTAAAATTTTTTAGTATAATAAATTGCTGAATTTTTATTGAAAAAGTAAGATAGCCTTTAATTTAAAATTTATAATTTGAATTGATTAATAAATAGAGGAAAATCCTAATAAAATTAAAAATAAAAAAAAG
>JAHLWJ010000328.1 GCA_019057975.1 Promethearchaeota archaeon
GAAAAAGGTAAGGATTATACTGCCGGAGGGGCAAAATATAACTTCTCTTCCATCACAGCTTATGGTTTTGCTACTTTAGTAGATTCATTATATAATATTAAAATGGTAGTCTATGAAGAAAAATTGATATCACTTCCTGATTTAATTCAAATCTTAAATTCTAATTTCGATAAACATGAAGAACTCAGGCAGAGTTTAATAAACAAATATGATAAATGGGGAAATGATATAGAAGAAATAGATAAATTAGCGAATAATCTATGGAACTTATTTTGTTCTGAAGTCGTGAAACACAAATGTATGCGAGATGGTCATTATAATTCGGGAGCTTATTCTATGGGAGTACACGTTATAGAAGGCCTTTTTACAAGAGCTTCTGCTGATGGTAGGAAAGCCACACAACCGTTATCGAATAGTCTCTCTCCAGTTAACAGAGTTGAAAAAAATGGTCTTACTGCTACATTAAATTCAATTTCAAAATTAAATTATGAACTTGCTACTAATGGAGTTGCGGTTAATATAAGATTACATCCCCAAAATCTTGAAGGAGATGAAAATTTAGAAAAATTATATTACCTCTTGAAGGGTTATTTTAAATCAGGTGGAATGCAACTTCAACCCAATGTTGTTTCTACTGAAACCCTTAGAGATGCCCAAAAACACCCTGAAAAATATCTTGACTTAATAGTAAAAGTTGGAGGTTATAACGCTACGTTTGTAGATCTTGGAACTCCAATACAAAATGATATTATTAATAGATTAGAATACAATTTCTAGTATATTATAAATTATTAAACAGAAGAATACTTCAATATCTAATTCTTTAAATTAAAAAAAATATAGATTCATATGCCGGAAAACAAGAAGATAAAAGGGAGTTTTATAGTAGATACAATAAATGGAAAAATTCGCGGCTATAAAACTCACAATGGTGTTATAAGTTTTAAAGGAATAACATTTGCGGAACCCCCAATTGGAGAGTTAAGGTTCAAACCCCCTGTCCCAAAAAGCAGCTGGAATGGTATATTAGATGCTAAAATGTTTGGTCCTATAGCACCCCAACCGGAGCTAAGATTAGAATCTTCTTCAATAGAACCTCCAGAACAAAATGAAGCGGATTGCCTCACATTAAACATTTGGACACCAACTCTAGACAATGAGAAGCGCACAGTAATGTTTTGGATTCACGGAGGTGCTTTTGAAATGGGTAGCGGTCGTTTTAATGGTGAAATATTAGCTAAACGTGGAAATATAGTTATAGTCTCTACAAATTATCGTTTAGGGGCATTAGGATTCCTTTACGTACCTAATAAAACAGCTAATGTCGGTTTATTGGATCAAGTTCTTGCTCTTAACTGGGTAAAAAATAATATAAGTAATTTTGGTGGAGATGAAAAAAACATTTGTGTCTTTGGAGAAAGTGCTGGAGGAGAATCAATTTCTGCGTTAATGGCAATGCCATCAGCAAAAAAACTATTTAAAAGGGCAATTATCCAAAGTAATGTATGTGATTCGTATAATCTAAAGCCGTTCAAGGGGGAAATATATTCAAAAAATGTTTTTGAAGAAGTAGGAGTTAAATATGATGATTTAGAGTCATTAAGGGAAATTCCTGTTGCAAAATTAATTAGGGCATATACTAAAGTACAGTTTAATCTTTCGGATTTACCAATGATAATAGACTATTATCCACCTTATGTTGATGGTGAAATTCTTCCACAAAATCCATTCGAAGCGATAAAAAGCGGATTTGCAAAAGATATAGAGGTTCTAGCAGGTACTAATGAGAATGAATATAAATTTTGGAATTTATGGGATCCTAAAGCCAATAAGATAACTGAAGAACAGGTTTTTCAAAATTTTCAAAAGTTTTTGAACTACCTTGGTCAAAATGAACCGAAGATAATAGAGTTCTTCAAAGTTTACAAAGACTGTAGATATGATGAATTTTCAACAATAGAGAGAGATATAACGGATAATTTTTACACTGACGTTATGTTCAGAATACCTGTAATGCGATTTATAGAGATACAATCCAAAATTCAGCCTAATGTATATCATTATCTTTTCAAGTGGAGATCTCCATGGAAAAATGGAAAATTAGGAGCATACCATGGTTTGGATGTTGCTTTCGTTTGGGGTACTCTTTCTGAAACCGATGGGCAATTTATCACGAAAAAAACTGAAGAAACTACTTTACTTAGTAATCAGATGATGGATTGCTGGATAAATTTTGCCAAATCAGGAAACCCAAACCATCAAGGAATCCCAGAATGGCCCGTATACGATCTAAAAACAAGACCAACAATGATTTTTGATAAGAAAACAGACGTTTTAAATGATCCTTTCTCGAAGACAAGAATTCTCTGGGATGGAGTAATTTAATAAAAATTTCCCTTCTCTTTAAAATTATCAGAAGAGTTTAATTCAATAAAATCAAATTAATACCTAGGAAAATTAGTAAAATATAATCCATTCACCTTGTCAAACTGCTATTTTTGTAATGAAAAGATATATGATATACCATATAGATGTACATTTTGCGGAATGTTATTCTGTAGTAAACATCGAATACCTGAAAATCATGATTGTCCCTTTGATTTGAGAAAATCATCTGAAAATATAGATTTATTAAATAAGTTAGATGTGCTTTACCAGGATGCTCTTGATTTTATGAATAAAGATCTTACAGTAGCAAAGATTTATGACTATGTTACTACTAAGAAGATGAATAATTTAGAAGCAACAGAACTTTTAACTTATTTTATAGAAAATAGTGATGATATTGATACTCGTAGAATTAGCATTCAGGCTTTTAAAGTATTGGAGTTAAAAAATGATTATGCCTTTAATACTCTTGAGGGTTGTATTCTTTCAGAGGATAATCCTATTGTGAAAAAAACAGCAATAGAAGTAATAAAATATATTTTTCCAAAAAAATCTAAAACTATTTTAAAGTGGGCTCGTAAAAATGATAATAAATCCACATCATAAGGCGAGTAATAGAAAAAATATATAATATTAAATAATTTTTAAAACTTAAAACTTCTAAGTTGAAATTTTATGAATATTTCATATGATTTAGAATCTATCACTCCTCATACAGTAGCTAATACTACAGGGGAGGGTCGTGGTAATGCAGGAGGGATTGCCTTACGAAATTTCTGTATTGCAATAGACAGTACTATGTATGTCAAAACTGGAGAGATCTTACGCAAGAATCTAGAGAGTAAATATGGTGTTCCAGTTAAATATTTGGTGATAACTCATTATCATGGAGATCATATTTTTGGAATTAAACCCTTTAAAGACGTCTGCGTTTTGAGTAGTGAATTGACTTCAAAGATTATGTTGAATAGCGAAACTAAATCTCGTTATCAAGTTTTTATTAAGGATTTAGCTAAAGAAGGTCCAATTGGCGAAGGGCTTGAGTATATCGTTCCTACTCTTCTCTTTACAGATAAATTAATTATCCAAGATGAGGATTTATATATAGAGATTTTCCACACGGGAGGTCATACAGCTGGTTCCAGTTTCATCTCTTTTCCTCATGAAAAAGTTGTTTTTGCAGGTGACTTGATATTTGAGAATACCTTTCCTTATGCCGGAGATCCAACCTGCAATCCTGAACTTTTAATTGAAGCATTAGAAAAAATGAAGAATATTAAGGCAGATATCTATGTTCCGGGACATGGTCCAATTATGAAAGGAGCAGAATCATTAGATAGACATATTAATTTTTACAAAGATTTAAGGAATATAATAAAAGATGCTATAAACGACAATCTCGATCCCACAAAAGTCTCTGTTCCAGACGTTTTTGGAGAACCTGATGAAGGGCGTAAAAATATGACGGTAAATACCTGGTTAAGTTTCTATAAAGTCAAAGAGGAATAAAAATAATCCTATTCTTTTACCTTATTTAATTTTTCATATATTATTTTTTTATTTTCGTCGATATTATCAAAATCTACTTTCCGAATATTTGTAAGAGTCCAAATCGAGACTATAACAATCAAACTTAGCTCAGAGCAGTAGAAGAATAATAGAGGAATACCAAGAACTTCGGCTAATGGTCCTGAGAGAAGAGTTCCAATTGGGAGTATTGAAGCAGAAATTGTACTACTAATTGATGAAACTCTTCCCATTTTATCTGGTGGGACTGTTGTTTGGTAAAATACTGCAGTTAATGAACTTGTAATTGGAAGAGTTATACCTGTTAATATCGCACCTATACTTATTACGAAATAAAAACCACTTGGGGCAATGGCAAAAATTACTAATCCTACCATTGCAAGTGCCATATTTACAAAAATAGCTCTAACTTTATGATCCCATTTTTTTTTAACTACGGCAATTATTGCACCCAATACTATTCCTCCTTGAAAAAATGATAATACTAATGCATAATGCTCTGCTTTTCCTCCATGAACTCCATGTACGTACAAGGGCATTAAAACTTTTAATGGTGCCAACAAAAAGGTAATGACCATTGACATAATGACAATTATTAATAGCCCAGGAATGGCTTTTAAAGTTTTTAGCCCTATATTAAAATCTTTAAAGAATGAATTTCCTTCTTTTTCCCCCTTAGTATTAATTGATGTTTTTTTTACAGAAGGAATTTTTATTAAAATTAGTGGTATCAGAGCTATGGTAAAAGTAATAATATCAACCCAGAGAATTATATGAATTGGAAATAGTAACCAGAGAAGTGAAGCCACTAATTGGGCAAAGATTTGAATTACACCTAGAAATAAGAAACTGAGGGAATTAATACGAATCAATTTTTCAGGAGGAACCATAGATGGCGTAATTGCGCCTACAACGGGTGCATGGAATGCTTGAAATAAGCTTCGAACGGTCATAAAAATCACTACGGTTAAAACGACCATTAGATTGAATTGAAATAGGATTGTTCCCACAAGGGTGATGATCGCTTGTGACGAATCGACAATAAGAATCATGGTCTTTCTATTGAATTTATCTGCCCATACTCCAGCAATGGGCATACATATTGTTGATAATAGAATTGTAAAAAATGAAGCAACTGCAAGAATAGTGGCACTACCTGTTACAATTGTCAACCACCATATTAATACAAAATAAGCCACTGTTGATCCAAAAAGAGAAACCATTTGGCCTGACCAGAAGAAAAGATACTGTCTATACGTCGATTTATTCGAAGTTACTTTTATCCCCTATTACCTATTTGTGATACTGATTTGTAAAATTATTCCTCCAAAAAGAA
>JAHLWJ010000329.1 GCA_019057975.1 Promethearchaeota archaeon
TATCTCCAAAATGTTCAGATCCATTAGCGTAAAATCCTCTTGCGTAGATTTGATAGATATTATTTTTGTTGCTATCATCCTCCCAAACCACAACAAAATCACCGTTTTCAGCCATTGCAATAGCAGGTTTAAGTTGTTGACCAGTGGCAACGCTATTGACAGTGATATCTCCAAAATGTTCAGATCCATTAGCGTAAAATCCTCTTGCGTAGATTTGATATTTTCCATTTTCATCTTTATCATCCTCCCATACCACAACAAAATTACCGTCTTCAGCCATTGCGATAGCAGGTTTAAGTTGCTGACCGGAGGCAACACTATTGACGGTCATATCTCCAAAATGTTCAGATCCATTAGCGTAAAACCCTCTTGCGTAGATTTGATATTTTCCATTCCTATCTTTATCATCTTCCCATACCACGACAAAATCACCATATGGAGCCATTGCGATAGCAGGTTTAAGTTGCTGACCAGTGGCAACGCTATTGATAGTCATATCTGCAAAAAGTTCAGTTCCATTAGCGTAAAATCCTCTTGCGTAGATTTGATATTTCCCATTCATATCTCTATCATCTTCCCATACCACAACAAAATTACCGTTATCAGCCATTGCGATAGCAGGTTTAAGTTGTTGACCTGAACCAACACTATTAACTGTCATATCTGCAAAACGTTCAGTTCCATTTGTAAAAAACCCACGAGCATAAATCTGATATTTCCCATTCTTATTGCTATCATCTTCCCAAACCACGACAAAATCACCATTTTCAGCCATTGCGATAGTAGGTTTAAATTGCTGACCTGAAGCAATACTATTAACTGTCATATCACCAAAACGCTCTCTTCCATCAGGAGAGAAGCTCCGTGCATATATCTGGTATATTCCGTTTTTGTTATTATCGTCTTCCCAAGCAACAATGAAAGTATTTTTCCCATAATTTAGTGATTCATTCACTGCAGCATTAATATCAACTCGACCATAACCATACCATTGACTAAATTCATTTATCCCATCATTATCATTATCAACCCATTGACCAATTGGATCTGTATTATTATTATCAATTCGAACAGCTGTAGTATGCAGTATTTCTTTAACATCTCTCCAACTTAGATTCGGGTCAATTGTAAGTATTAGTGCAGCAACACCAGCAATTGTTGGTGAAGAATGACTCGTACCCCCAAAAGTTTGATCATAATCCATGCAAACTGTTGCAGCTGGACACCCATCAAGAGCTCCAGTTCCTACTCGCACTGTTGAAGTAATTTGATCGATACGAGCACCAGCAGGGTTATAAGTAGTATGACTGGGTGCTACAATATCCAGTTCAGGTCCATAAGGTGAATATAGAGCTCTTGTATCAACAGCAACATTTATATTGTTGGTAATCCCATTAGGATCTCTATGAAGACTATTAACGGGTGTAGTTGGATTAACGTTTATACTCGCACCGACAGCTAATGTACGTTCATATGCAGCATAGGTTCTTATATTACTAAACTGAACATATCCAAGATTACCAATTGAGAATGTAATTATACAACCTCGTCCTTGTCTTCCCTCATCTGTCAATAGATCAAAACAATCACGAACGGCTGTTCTTAGAGCCACGTTTCTTCTTCCCCAAGAATTTGAAATGATATCAGCCGGTTGGGTTGGCAAAGCTGGAAAGTTGGGATCAGGATTACCAGAATTAAATCCAGCAGCCCACATGAAAATATCGACCAATTCAGCATCAATTATAGGATTTGGTAAACGTACACCAATTAAACGACAATTAGGGGCCACTCCAGCAATCCCTATATTATTATCAAAATTTGCAATAGTTGAACCTGCGCACATTGTTCCATGGTCACCTACCAAATTGCCTACAGTTTGAGTGTTCATATTTACAAAATCGAAAGATAGTAATAGTTTTGATACTCCATCTGAAAGATTTGCTGTTAAATCTGGATGATCAGGTGCTACGCCTTCTAAATCTAATACAGCTATACATATTGAGGGATCACCCCCACGAATGATCGAATTAATATTGTTTATTGTTTGCCATGCATCATTACAGTTAATGAGAGGTAAATGAGTGAGATTAGCCCACAGGTGGTCATTTGGAGTGTATTGATCAGATTCTAGAGGTGCCAATAAGTTGGGCTCAGCAGAAATTACAGGATATTTTTCTACCAAAATATTCGCTATATTTAATAAATTATAGGAAGGAGGTTCAAGAAGAGAGAGTATATATGTATTCTTGCTACTTAATATTAGACGATTAACCGTCAATTCAAGTTTTTTTGCTATCTGTTCCACATCACCCTGTCCTACATTATCTTTGAACTTTACGATTAGTTCATTTGTAAGTCCCATTACTGGGCGATCTCCACGACGAATAGGTAAGGCTAGAATGACCTTTAAGCCTTTATTTTTGAGTTCTCGTTCGATAGAGCTCATCAACTCATTAGTTTGGCTAATTGGTTGATTCTTAGGCATATTAATTGTAAGGTAGCAAATATCTGAAGGTTGTTGAGGTATTATTTCTTTTTCAGAATCAGTTAAAGGTTTTTTTAGAGAAATGGTACTGGATTCCAAATTTCGGCTTTTTAAGAATTGTTTAGTTAAATTGTTTGCATTATTACCACGAGTAGTAACTAAAAATGAATTTTCATCTGGTTGAAAGTAAATCTTCATTTCATTATTATAATAAAAAGGTTGATTCTCCATACCTAAAACAAATGTTAAAGTATTATGACCAGAAATAAGTTTAATTTTTCGAGATTCTGGCTGAAAATCCTCTCTAGCACTGGTTACCTTAATCATATAGATTCCAGGATTAAGATCATCTTTTATTAACATTCCTGGAACTTTACTATGGGTAAGTTTATAAATCTCTTTTTCTCTGAAAATATTTAATTCAACTTCAGCATCATCAATAGATTTTCCGTTTGCGTCTTCAACAAAAACTTGAAATTTAGATAAATTCTTCATTTTCATTATTTTACCCTCCTTTAGTTTTTAATATATGAATTATCACTTTAGTGAGAATTCATTTACATTTTTGTAAAATTTAATTAATATTTTATTCCCTTCTATTTAAATTTTCAGTATCAGTTATAAAAAGAAGCAAATTCTTGTTTTTTTTTTCTGATTTCTAAATAAAAATATATAAAGACAAAATCAATATGATTTTAGACCGGTGAGATTAGTTAAATAAAAAATTAAAGATTTGAGGAAATACCATAACTCCCAGTAAAAAATTAGATTTAATTTGATAATAAAATAATCAATTCTCTTCTATATTAAATTTAAGCAGAAATGTAAAATTTAAATAAACCTATATAAACTGATTTCGATATTTGTTTTTTACTAGAAATGTTCCAAAAAGAATAATATGAATTTTAGACATTTTTGGCAAAGTTTTTAAGTTATGAAAATGCATTTATTCACACTCAAATTAAGAGGTAGTTTTATGTCGAATCATGGAAGAATAAATAAACTTCGCAAATTATTAGGAATAGTAGGTAGTATTATCGTTTTATTGCTCGTAATAGCGCTTGTTATAATTACCATAGCTAGCATTATGCCAATTCTTGTTATGGAAAATATGTTAATAGCAACCTATAGAGTGATACAAAGTCTAGTGGTTGTTTCCATTATAGTAGCATTGGTTTTATTAAAAACGCTAGTAGATGAAATGCGCGATCTTGCTGCACAGTCCCAACAACCATGTGTTGCAGATAAACAGAAATTTGAAAAAATGTGGAAGAGAATTGCTCTAATTTTACTGATCATTGCACTCTGTTTTTCTAATATACTTTATCCAATCCAAACAAATTATAGCATAGCAATAACTATTACCATAGTTCAAATTGTATTTGCCGCAATATTAATGATATATCTTTACCAATTTAAGGACATTATTCAAACGTATGTAGTTTGTCTTGGTACGTGAAGCAATATTAATCAATATTTTAAAATATAAACTTTTTTCCTTTTTTAGTTTTCTTTTTCTTTAAGTGAAATCGCAAACATTTGATATAATGCTAATAAAAATACAAATTATTTATAAAAAAAGTAATTTCGTGAAATAACCGATAGTAAACTTGCAAAAAATTTATCCACAGTTATAAACACGGACAAGTTCTAAGTTATTACTTTAGATCAGATAAATTTTTAATGGAAATGGCTCGTGAAGGGTTCCGATTAATAATAAAGGACATTTCTGATCCTGCCATATCGACCTTTGTAGTTTTATAAACGCAAATTAATGTCATCGTTATAAATAGAAATTACTTTCAATTAAATAAAAATTTAGTTTTAAAATAGAATAGTTTCATTATTTGCTAGTTACAATACTCTATTTGTAAAACCTTCAATTTTTTGTTGAATCATAGTATTTTTGTTAAATATTTTCGCTTATGGTATTTAAGTTTTAGTAGCTACATATCCTCTCTGTAAAGGAGTAAAATATTTCTTACATTGGTTTTTATTTCTAACATAAACCCAGTGGATAAATGAACCGGTGATTTGTCCTTTTCGAATAGCTTTTGATTTTATTTTGTGTTTACTTTTTTCTTCATTATATATCTCTATTAACTTCTTTAAAGTGTTATCTATCTTCACCTTTTCATTATTCCTCGCATCAAGAATGTCGCCAACATTTACTTCATTAAACAAGATAGGCTTTTTAAATTCAATTTTATCTCGATCTTCCATTCGATTTGTCTCAGGAAACATGACTGATATTGAAGTAAATTTTATACTGGAATTAATATTATTTAGCCAAGTTAATACATCGACATGAATTGGATGAAATCTCTCGGCAATCCATATCCCTTCCTCTACTTTTTCCGAAACACAATATGAAATCAATTGACCTAAATGTTTAAAGTCAGAAACACCAAATTGATTTTCTATGGCAATCTTTTTACCTTCTTGATTTTCAGCTAAAATATCTAAAAATTTTCCCTTTATTTCTTTTTCAGTTGAAACTTTTTTTAACTTTAAATTAATTAGTGGTTCTATTTTATGAAAATTATTACTTAACCATTCTGAAAAATCTTCCTCTCTAGTAAATAACTTTTTTTTATTATTCATAATTTTTTCTTAAATCTCTATTTTTAATAAAATAATAAAAATTCAGTAATTTAACATTTCATAAATCCTATATACACAACCTTTTCGTGAAATAACCGATACTAATTTTAAAGAAATTCGTGAAATCAAGGATAAATAT
>JAHLWJ010000330.1 GCA_019057975.1 Promethearchaeota archaeon
CTGAGGAGACTTCAATGTCAAAAATAGAAAGAGAGTTAGCTGATCTAGAAAAAACTTATGAAGGAAACATTGAGGAAGGTATAGCTTATTTAGGTCAAAGTGTCGAACTCATCGACAGCGTAGAATATGTGTCTGATATAATAAAAACTATTGTAAATGATGCTGAAAAGTGTTTAACAACTGCTTTTAACAACATAAGAAAAATTCCAATTGAACAAATTGCTTAAATTAGATTCTAATTATTCAAATTTTTTTTATTACAAATAACTGTCTTTTCCCCTCTGGGATATACACAACCTGAAATCCTTGAAACATAAGGTGTTCCATTATATCAGCTCAAGATGAAAATAAAGGGGAATCAATGAAAAACTTTAGAAATTGAAAGTATATGGAGATTAAACGATCTTAAGAAATTTTTATAATATCTCAAATATTTCAATAATTGTTAAAGTGTGTTTTCATGTAAAAACTTTATAAAATAAACTTTTGATAAAAATAACTAATCATTTGATTTTATTTAAAGTTTTAATCTATTAAATTTTCGCAATAAGAAATGTGATTGAGAATGGTTATAGAAACGAATGTTACCAAGATGTTGGGCATTAAACACCCAATTTTAAGTGCCCCAATGGGTCCATTTTATACTACTAAGTTAACAGTTGCTGTATCGGAAGCTGGTGGTTTAGGTGTTTTAAGTCATATAAATTTAACTGGGAAAAATAGTCTGGATGAATTAAAAAAGGCTATGGAATACGTTGTTGAACACACAGAGAAAAATTTTGGTTTTAATATTAGGACTGCAAGATTACAACCCGATGCAATAAAGTTATGTAGACAAATTCCAAGGTTTATCATGGAAAATCCAAAAATAAAAGAGCAATGCACGTACTTGATTACCAGTGCTGGTTCTCCAAGATTGATATATAATAAACACTTTGAAAAATTAAAAGAAAGCGGTTCAAACATCAAACATTTCCATGTCGCGCCTTCATTATATCTTGCTGAAAAGTGCGTAAATATGGGGATTGATGGTTTAGTAGTTACTGGAAGTGAAGGTGGAGGGCACCAATCATATGAAAATATAAGCACATTAGTCCTATTACAACAAATTAGAAAGAAATTACCAGATGTCCCTATAATTGCGTGTGGAGGATATGCTACTGGTGAAGGGTTAGCTTCTGCTTTATCTATGGGAGTGGGTGCTATTGCTATGGGTTCAAGATTTATTTCATCAAAAGAGTGTAAATTTCACGATAATATTAAAAATGTTATTATAAAATCAGAAGCATCTGATACTGAGTTAGTTACAGGTGTTTTTGGACCTATAAGGCTCCTAATAAATGAATATTCCCAAAAACATGGGCTTGTTTCTAATAAAGCAGAGAAATTGTCTGAAGAAACTTTAGCTTCAGAGATAGTTGATGAAGTAAAGCACATGGAAATGTCTTACGAAGGAAACATCAAAGATGGCGCTGTTCTTTTAGGACAAAGTATTGGAATTATAGAAAATGTAGAAGGTGTATCAGATATTATTAATTCGATAGTCAATGATGCTGAAAAATGTTTAACAGCTGCTTTTAACAACATATTGAACAAATAGTTTAATAATCATTTTTATTGTATTTTTCTCTTTTCTATTAAATTTTTTATTCAAGCAACCATCTACTTGATTTTTATAAGGTATTAATATTTAATCATTAATTTTTAAGGTAGATCATCCCCTCAAGAAGGTTATTTTGAAGTAAATAAATTCTAGAATAAAAGTTTAAAAATCAATTGTCCCATAAGTAATGTGAAAATCATTCAGAGTTACAGTTTTTTAACATTTATAAACTTAGTAAGAATATCCAAAAATTATCTAAATAACAGATTAATAACCAGGTCAAAATGATCCAAGAGTTAATGATTATTAATAAGGCAGGTATAGCTTTATTTTATCATAATTTTGTAGATGTAAATAATTTCGATGATCAACAATCATTAGCAAGTTATTTTGATATTATTTGTCGTTTTACAAAAAACAGTTTTAAAGAAAGTTTAAGGATGTTAACTTTGGATAGCGTTATCTTTTTCTTTTATACTCATAAATCTAATTATCACTTAGTTTTAAAATGTTTGAAAAAAGAAATTAACAAAAAATTGTTAGAAGATGCTGCTGAAAGTATAATCGAAAGTTTTCTTAAAAAATATAGTGAGAAATTAAAAGATTTCAACGGAGAAGTCTCTCATTTCAAATCATTTGCGAAAATTGTTCAGGATATTGTCTCAACAAAACTAACCGATTTTAAGGAGGCTGTTTCTGTAGAACATTGAGGATAATATTAAATTAAATGGATTCTAACATATTATTTTTTTTAATATTAAATTTTAAAACTTTGAGCATCTAAAAAGTATAAGATTTCACTCCTGAAATAAGATTCATCTAAATATTTTATACTACTTTAGAAAAATCTCTTCTATTTGGGGATTATTTTAGGTATTATTTTTTTGGCAAGGGCTTCAGTTTTTTGATCTTCATGCATTTCTTCAAGTATTTTAAGCTCTTTTCCTAAAAAATTATGAAGTTCTTTTACAGCTTGTTCTGTCATAATTAATTCACATAGTATTTCATGTGGCATTTCCTTTTCAGATATTATCTTTTTATATTCATCCTCAGATAGATTTTGTTCTTTCAACTTTAGTGTTTGAAATACAAAATCATTAGAATTAACATTATAAAAGGTTAAACGAAAATCATATGGATTTCTAAAACCCCCTACTGCTCCTGTAACATAATACCTTTTAAAATCATCTGACTTTACATATTTTTTTTTAATTTTTATATTAAAATATTTTACTTTTTCCATTTTATTTTAACTCGTTATGCTTTTATTTAACTTAAATTGATTAATTTCTAATGTAGAACTTGAAGAATCATCATTTATATAAAAAATTGTATTTACTAACATTTCTTCTTTATCTTCTTCAACAGGTCGAATAAAATCAAATTCTGGCTTTGATTCTGATTCAGTTTCAGTTAATATTAACTCCTCACTTGTTCCAAATACCTCATCTATTTCTTTATTATTGTAAATCAAATCAGAAAGATCTTTTTTTAAATATCGATACATTTCCAGACCACTTTTAGTTAAATAAAATTTATTATCTTCCGTTTTTTTATATAGATAACCAATTGAATTAGAAATAGAAGAAATATCAAAATCAATAGATAAATTTACAGCATGTTCAGAATCTTTTGCTTGATTATTATATAGATGTAAGATGAATTTTTCTTTGTTAGATAATCTTCTATAAATTTCTGACTTTATAATTCGCAATTTTGAACCATTTAATTCAATTTTCGGACAATATCTTTGAATTAAATTAAACATTTGTAAATATTTTTGAATTGTTATCCAATGATTCTCTAAAGTAGTAATAAATTTTAATTCATGTATATTATAATCCTTCTCTTCTTCTAATAAATTCAAATTGTAAATTAATGAAATTGCAATAGTTAGAGGATCTTTTTTAATTTTAATCACCTTTTACAATTTTTTTTCATTATAATGAAATTAATTATATTTATTAAATATATCTTCTAAATTTTATAATTTAAATATGCACATTTTTCATTAAGGTGAATTTTTTTTTATAATATCACTACAAAACCATAAATCATGTGAGATAATAAAAATATCTCCACAAAATTTGCAAGGTATGTTATGATTTCTACTATATGCAAAATCATCTTCATTTGCCTTAATCTTTATTTCTGTTTTTTCTCCTTTTGAACAAACACAATTAATGATAAAAGTTATAAAGAAAGTGTCCTCTTCTAAAGAATATCTAATATGAATAACATTTCCTTCTTTTTTAATAGGGTGGTTATTATCTGGGAGATTAATATCAAATTTTTCTTTTAATTCTTGTATTTTATTTTCAATAACCTTATTTGGATCTTCATCAAAAGTGAAATAATCTAAAAATTCATGAGCAAATACTTCTTTATCGATATATGTCCTACTTCTTTTTTGTTTTATTTGTTTTATTAATTTTGAAATTTCATCGCATATTCCCTTTTGACATAATTCAATAGCAATATTTTTACCTTCCCTGCTAAATTTACATGATTCTTCAGTCACTCCATGAGTAGATCTTTCTCTTGGGGGTGTAAATTCTGTGATGCCATAATCATCTAACTTTTTGCAATCTTGTTCCACATCTATAAACGGTTCAGTTTGATATTTTGTTGGATCTATTTTGTGGCATATATAATAAATTAATTTTGGATCATCAGATACAATATCTTTTAACGTATTTTTACAATCAAGATAAGCTAAAGAATACATTTTTTTAGAATTCCCTTTTTACTATTTCTATTTTTTCTTGTATATTAAAGTAAAAATTTTTTATTACTTATAAGCAAAAAATGTATAATAAATTACTAAAAAGAGAGAATTCATGATTGTATATATATCCAATATTATTAACAATTTAAAAAATATTAATCAAATAATTTTATCTCGAAATCGTTTTTTATAATTTTACAGGATAATAAATTTAGAAGGAAAAGAGAATTTTATTATTGAACCAGATAAAATTTAATTCAAGTGGTATCAAGAATGAAACAAGTATAAATAATCTATATTAAACTAAGGGGAAAGATTACATCAAAAGTGTTAGGATTGAGAATTAATGAAGCTTATCATACGTAACCTCATGTTTTTTTAGATCTGTCATTTATTTTACTCTATTCATTCTATAATAAATTGATTATACCATGCTTAAAAAAAATGTTTTTAGTTATCATCATAATTCTATTACAGAATTAATAAAAAAATAAAAATTAAAGAGAAAAAGTGGTCGGCTTTTTTCTCTTATAAACCCCGTGTTAACCCTATTATACTCTTATTAGATTGATGTAATGGTTAGGCTCCGCCTGCTTGCGTAGCCATTACAGTAATAACATCTTTCTTTGGATGAATCCCTATTTTTGTGAACTTTAATTGGTCAGGTAAAACTTTTCCTTTAAAAATAAATTGAATCGCTAAAATAGGGTTTAATTTATATTCCCTTTGGACCGTTTTTTTGATCTCTGCTATTGAATTATTAGGATCTAGCTCGATCAACTTTATAGCCTGATCCGGGGGCACTCCCGTTAGTCTAAATCTAAATTGTGTCATATTATTTCATACTTTTTTATTATTTAATTCTTTCTATATATTATTAAAAAGATATTGGGTA
>JAHLWJ010000331.1 GCA_019057975.1 Promethearchaeota archaeon
AGTTTTAAGAAATTTTAATTTAGAAAAGAAAAAAATATATAAGATGAGGAATTGGGAGTTAGCATTAAAGGATTTCTTTGAAGAATAATCTTAATATTTTTAAAATAAGGTTATGGAAAAAATTTATAATATATTATCAAAGTTAACAGAAAAGATTTTAGGAAGAACATTTGCCAAAGAATTACTTCTACTTTTTATTGCGATTAATATAGTTAATTTTTCAAATTATATCTATACATTAATAATGGCAAGAATGTTAGGTCCAGCTGAATTTAGTCTTTTTGCTTCATTAATTTCTATTTTTATGATTTTATCTTCATTAATATCTACCATTCAAACTGTTACTACAAAATATGTTTCTAATTTTTTTGCAGAAAAGGATTACAAATCAATTTCAAACTTTTTTTTCAGTTCCTTTAAGAAGATAGCATTAATCTGTTTAATTGTTTTTCTTTTTTTTATATTAGTCTCAAAACAAATAGCCTTATTTTTAAATACAGTGTCTCCAGTTCCAGTAATTACTTTGGGTTCAATGGTTATTATCTCAATTTTTGTTTCTATAAGCAGAGGAACATTACAAGGTATTCAAAACTTTTTTCATTTATCCTTGAATTTAATTATTGATGCAATCTTACGCTTGATTATTGGAATATTACTTGTATATTTAGGTTTTAAATCCAGTGGAGCTATTGGTTCAAGTTCTATATCTGGCTTTTTAGCTATATTGATATCAGTTATCCCTCTTAGTTTTATCTTTAAAAATAGGAATAATAAACAAGATATAAATTTTTTTGAAGTTTATAAGTACACTGTACCTGTTCTTATTGCATCAATTTGTTTGTTTATATTAATAAGTTTTGACCTTGTCTTAGTTAAACATTTCTTCAATGAATTAAATGCAAGTCAATATTCAGCAGCTTCAACAATGGGAAAGATAGTAATTTTCATTCCAGGTGCTATTGGACTTGTGATGTTTCCAAAAGTTGCAGAGTATCATAAAAAAAATTTAGATTCTATTGGAATTTTAAAAAAGAGTCTATTTATTACACTAATTCTTTGTGGAGGAGTAACAATTTGTTATTTCTTATTTCCAAACTTTCTAATCAGAGTTATGTTTGGAAAAGTATATGAAAATAGTGCTTATCTCATTAAATTTTTTGGAATTGCTATGACATTCTTTGCTCTAAACAATATTTTAATTTCATATAATTTATCAATAGAAAAATTCAAATTTATTTTTCCCACAATTTTTTTTACAATTCTTCAAATAATCCTTATTTACCTTTTCCATGGCTCACTAATACAGGTAATTCTGATATTATTATTTAACAGCATTGTTCTCTTTATAGCTAATTTAGTTTCAACTTTTTTATAAAGATTTTTAAAAATTTTATACTTACTATGAGCAAAAAAAATACTCTTTTTAAAAGTACAAATCTAACAATCTTTTGTGCGTTACTCCTTCTTTTTCTTATTCCATTTTTTATATTTATTGGAAAGAAACATATTGCAGAAATATTTGCAGATTTTGCTTATGGATTTCTTGTTTTAAGTTTAATATTAGGTATCAGTGAGCAGATAAAGGTAAAAAGTACTATATTACGAAGGACAAAAATATTTAATGTTTTATTGATTCTATTTATTCTAATTCTAATTTTTACTCTTTCGACAAGGTCTTTAAATAAAAGATATAGACTTAAAGTCAATGAAAAAAAGGCTGCAGATGCATCAATTTATTTAGAAATGGGCAAATCTTTTTTGGATAATGAAGATTATGATAGAGCGATAGAAGAATTCAAAAATGCAATTAAAATAGATAATGGAAATTTTAAATCACATTACTTAATTGGGAGAGCATTTTATAAAAAAGGTGATTATGAAAGTGCAAGGGACTATCTTTTTCAGGCAATCAGAATTAATAAGTATGATTTTCTATCAAATATTTTGTTGGCTGTGGTATTTGAAAACTTAGGTGATTATGATAAGGCAATTATCCAATATAAAATTGCCAAGGATTTGAATCCAGGTGATTTTGGTGTGCATTATGGTCTTGGTAGAACATTTTATAAGGTGGGTAAGGTATACAAAGCGCTTAATGAGTTATCAATAGCTAAAGAGAAAAATCCAACAAATTTTGAAGTGAACTTTATTTTAGGAAAAATCTATTATAAAAAAGGAGATTTTAAAAATTCATTAAAATATTTTAAATTCTGTGAAACTATCAATTCTGAAGATAAAAAAGTACAAGATTATATCAATTACTTAAAAAAATATGATTAAAAGAATTAAAATTTTTTTTGGAAAAATTAAGAGTTCAATAGATATTAAAGAAATTATAATACTTGTCACAATCTTCATATTTAGTTTAACACCCTTAATCTGGTTTAAAAATGGATTTATTATTGCAGGTGGAGATCATTTAGAACATTTAGATGCTTCCAATCTATTTTATTATTATTCTTTTTCATGGAATTCAAAATTTAATGAGGGATCTCCTAATTTAAATATTTCTCAAGTTTTTCCATATATCTTATTCTGGGTTGTTCTGAAAAAAATAGGATTATCTTTAGTTAATATTGAGAAAATGTGGTTTGTCTTAACATTTCTTTTACCTGGTTTCTTTATATACTACCTTATAAAAACATTAAATAAAAATAGAGAAAACTTTTATTTATCGGGAATAATAGCTGCCTTTTTGTATATGTTTAATCTTTACTTGGTTCTTGACCCTATCCATGAGGTATATCGTTTGGTTCAGGCTTTTCTTCCTTTAATGTTGGCTTTTTGGATTAAAGGTTTAGAAGAACCAAATTTTTCTTTAAAATATTCTGTTTATATTGGTATTACCTCGATATTTTTTACTTCTTCTTATTTAATTCCTCCTGTAGTTAGTGTTATTCCATTAACCCTTTTTTCATATCTGATCTTTTTCTTTTTTAATAATAGGTCAAAAATAGTTAAAGGTTTAAAATTTGCTTTCATAACTCTAATTATTACAATTTTTATAAATTTTTGGTGGATGACAGTTTATTTTCCAAGCGCTATTCAGATTTCTAAGAGTATGCGTAAAGTTAAAGGCTTTACTGCATTAGACACTGGACCTCTTTTAGAATTTTTTAGATTTTTGGGTAGTTGGAGTTGGAAATTGAAAGGATATAAACTCCCTTACTTTCCATATGTTGATTATTATGATAGATTCCCCCTACTTTTTTTAACATTTCTTCTTAGCGTAATTATATTTTCTTCGATATTTTTTTTAAAAAGATATAAAAATATTTCATATTTTATATTTCTCTCTTTGCTTGGACTTTTTTTAGTCAAAGGCACTCACTCTCCTTTTGGAGAAATATATAACTTCATCTATCACAATGTTCCAGGTTTTTGGACTTTTAGAGAACCTTATACAAAATTTACACTACTTAATATTTTTTCATTCTCTGTATTACTTGGATATTCAGTAAACGGTATCTATATATATATTAAAAGTTCAAATTTTATTAAAAAAAAGAAATATATTTATTTAATTCTAAATATTTTTGTAATTTTAATAGTTCTCACTATCCTTGGCATCTCTTTCCCTATGTTTACGGGAGAAACCATTTGGAATGAAAAAGATGGAAATAGAAGGACATTGTATGTAATGATTCCTAACTACTGGATTGATATTCAAGATTGGTTTGAAAAAAATGATAATAAAAATAAAATTTTTATGGCTCCAAAGGGAGGATTATACAATTCTCCATTTAATTGGGAACATGGATTTAGCTCTACATATACTCCTGCAAAGGTATTGTTCAAGAACCCTATCTTATTTTTTGATTCAGAACCATTGACATATGCAAATAGATTAATTAATTCAATTTTTGAAAATTTAAATCCAGAAAATATGTTAGATTCTAGTAAAATATTATCTCTTCTAAATGTAAAATACATACTTCAACAGAATGACCTAAATTGGGAATTTAGTTCAGAAGGAACCTTATCTCCTATTGATATGAAAAGAATTCTAGAAGATCAAGAGGGCTTTAACAAAAAAGGAAGTTTTGGGAAATTAGATTTATATGAGATAAATGATGATTTATTCATTCAGAAAATATATATTCCTGACAAAACAATATATTTTGATGGAGGAATTGGAGATATTGAATATTTAGCGAAAATTTCCTCTTTTGATGAGTTTAATGGAGAAAGCGGTATAATTTTTTCAGAACTTTTGAATGATAAAGAGATTTTGAATAAAGATTATATATCAAACATTTTTTTAAGACCGAATGTTCAAAGGAAAAAAGATGATACAAACTGGAAATATGAGATAGACATCCCTATAAGGTTAAATTACAATATCTACTTTAGAAATATTGAATCTTTTAAAAAACACAATATTGATTTTATTAATATGAATATCGATGGGAAAGAAAAAAAGCTGAAAATAGAAAGTAGTAGGAATCAAGATTGGATTTTTTTAGATAATTTAGCACTTGATACAGGCTCTCATGAAATAGAAATGTCATTTTTTGATTCGGTGGGGAGAAAAAAACCTCCAATAAAACTTGATTTGGCTATTAAAACTGATAAAGAGAGTTTTGAAAAACCTAAAATTAATTTTAAAGAGATAAATCCAACAAAATATATCATTCAAGTGGAAGAAGCTAAGTACCCATATTTTTTAGTTTTATCTGAGAATTTCAATAAAAATTGGAGATTGTATTTAAATGGAAAATCTATATTAGAGAAGGATCATTTTATTATAAATGGATTTGCAAATTCATGGTTGATTTCAGAAAAGGGGGATTATAATCTTACAATTGAATACTTACCTCAAAGATATATGAATTTTGGGGTTTTACTATCTATTTCGACTATATTTTTAAGCTTTTCTTATTTAATTTACAAATATTTTTCTAATAAAAGAGAATAATATTTTGAAAGGATAAACTAAAGCTCTAATTCTTACATTATATTTTTTATACTTAAAATATAAGAGAATTTTATAACAAATAACTCTTGTCATAAAAAAAATTGTAAAAGAAATATAAAATAATACTACTTAAAATAATAAATCCGATTATTAAATAATAATATTTTACTTTACCTATTTTTTCTAACTTTTCTCTCCATTGATTTAAATATATTGTTGGAATAATAGATAATAATAAAAAGTAAGTATAGTTTGCCATATTATCTGCAATTTTATAATTATTCGTTATC
>JAHLWJ010000052.1 GCA_019057975.1 Promethearchaeota archaeon
CATCGATAAAAATAGTATGACACGGAACTCGATCAGGCTCATCTAAATTTATTGCGGCTAAAACTCTTTCTCTACAATCCATTTTTCTTATTAAAGTGTTTTTTAAAATTATTAACTAATTAAGATAATTGGATTCTTTTTTAAAAACTTAATTAGAAATTTGGTACCATATAAATAATAAGGGTTATAATAAAAAAATAGAAAAAAAAAAAAGAGAGTTCGTCAAGGAAAAGAAGTTCTTTTTAAGGATTATATGTGGAGATAATTTTATGGGTGAAAAAAAGATTGTAAAATTAGAATATGGAATGGAAAGAAATAAACCAGTGCTTTATCAACGAGTAATTCCATCGTTTTCTCTACATTTTTCGTCCGTTTAGTTTATTTTTTTATGGATTTTAGCAATGCTCTATTCCCCTCTAAAATATCATCTGTATTTTCTATGGGCCTTATAATGCTTCAATGCCCCGTCCAAGGCTCCTATATTATACAAACAATTTCCCACACAACTAATCCGTTGATACATCTTTTTTTTTGCCATTTTTTATGTCAATTTGAGCAACTTTTAGATAAGCCTTAGTCGCTTCACTATATTGATAATCTTTCTCATATACTTGAGTTTTTTTTCATAAAGTATCCGAATCTTCCATCTAATTTTCCTTTTACAATTAATTTTGGTGATGATTCACCATATTATTAAGTAAAATGATATCATTTCGCGTTAATTCTTAAAATGAATACTTCTTTTTCTTTGATTCAGCTTTAGCTTTTATTTCATCATAAAAGGCTTTACCATATAGTTCTAATGCAGCTTTCGCGGCTCTACTTATAGATTCACTACCCCGATTTGCCATATATTTTATACGTTCTCGCTCAGATGGAGAACCAATAGCACCAAGCGCATATATCGAATGTTCTTGTTTTGCATAAATATAGGGACCAGTTCTTATTCCATGGGGATATACATAAGAACCGCGGAAAAGTTCATCATCCAAGATTTTTGAGACAACATCTCGTACTTTTAAATTGTCTTTAAAGGAAGCTAATGCTCTTATAGTTTCCTCGATTAAGCGATTAATTTGGCCAGCAAAGAACATATGGATTTGGAAATCAGAGCCAATTTCTGAAGAAAATGGAATAGCATTCAATTTTCTGTCGATCACCCTTATGCATTCTGTGGTAGAAGCGATTAATTCATCTAACAATACTTCTCTACGGTCTCCTAGCTCTACAAGGGTTAGTAAACTGAACAATTTATCAATTAAGTTGAGTTTTTTTTCATTTATCATTTTCTCTATAGGACCTAAAACGAGATTTAGTTCTAATGGACCTCGAACTTTTTCTAATGCGTCTATTCGTTTTTGCGAAAATGCAAATCTCATAAAAGACGCAGGGATACGGCCTTGCATAATTATCATTGCCTCAATTGGGTCATTCCCCTTTCCGAACCTAATAGTGTTAAAAAGGGCTTCAGTAAGAGCGCTTATTGCCTCACTATCGCCTATATCTTTTAAGGCTTGTGCCGCATTGATACGGTTTTTAGGTATACTATCTACCAAAAGGTGTGTTAGACCTTCAATATCTCTCTTTTTTCTCATTTTATCCCAATTTGGCATGATTTATTCTCTCTATTTAAGATTTTATATAAAATATCTTGATGAGTAAAAATCTCACATTTATGGCATTTTTATTCAAGTTTATTAGTAATATCAAATTCTTAATAATATTATCTCAAAGGCTTTCCATCTAAAGGGCATTTAGGGTTGTATCCCGAAATTAAGTCTCCAAGACCAGCTTTCGGTACACAGTTTTTGCATATAAAATGTCCATTATCACATGTTTTTCCCCCATAAACATCTTTTTCAAGTCCACAACTAGCACATATTCTTTTCACTATAATTTATCCTTTAATTTAATTATATTTAAAGATTTCACATTTTTGGGAAAGATTTTCTATTAACAAGGGTGTAGGTACCTATTGGTGTAGATACTAACCCTTCTAAGACAGAAAAAAGGTGTTGAAAAAGACTTTACAGATATTAAATAAAAGAAAAGAATCGAACTCCATAGTTTTAACTTTTGCAGTGCTTGTAGTCAATGGTTACACAACCAGGAAGCAGGAACCCATATTGAGGTGTGTCCTAAGGGCGGTAGCGAACGACATCTCCAAAAAGATTTCTGGTTATTTATTGATGGAAATCATGACGTAGTAGTATTTGATTTTCCTTTAATTGGAGATTTCGATCCCCAATAGAAAACATTAATTTCTAATGATTATTTATTAAAAAAAAGATTGAAGAATGGAATTTATTTTTATTATATTTCCAATGTTGGTAAAAAATCTCTTGAAACCCTTCCTAGTTTTGAACAAATCTTTATTAGTATTGAAGATCATCGAAAAGATTTTGGAGATCGAGCAATTCGAAATAGTAAAAATAGAGATCCTATTAAACAGAAAAAAATGAAAGAGAGATATTATTTAAATGTTTATAATGATGTTAAAAATGGGATTATTAAAGATTCTTTAAATTATCGAATTTTTAATTATTTATATCAAAAACCTTTAATTGATCTTAAAGATTTAAAAATACGCTTTAGAAATGAAAATTATAATTCTGTTTCTCGTATATATCAGTATTGGAAAATTACGCTTAAGAATTTAGACTAGTGATTTATATTTTTTAGTTTTATATTTTTTTATTAGTTATACAAGTATAAGTTATTTAATATTATTATATTTCTAATTAATCTTTAGTTAATTCCATGCTAATACAATTTGAAAGGATTTTAACCCAAAAAGTCTAAAACTAAAATGGTAATATTACTAAATTAGTTAACTCTTCCATCCATCAGGATTGTCTCTTATGGTAGTTTTTAGAAATATGATTATTCAGTTTTATAAGGAAAAACCAGAAAGGGTCTAAAATTTTTTATCCCTTATAATTTATTAAAATTAATAGCACTGAGATATCATAAATGTTAACCTTATTTTAATAGAAAGAATAGTATTTATTTAATTTCTTTTTCAAGTTTTCCTTGAAATTAAACCGTTTTGTGTAGAATTCAAAAATGATATTATCAATTTCTTTTTGTTCCTCAGTATAATCATAATTGCAATCCTTTTTTTTATTATTAATAATTATTCTAACCAAATTTTCAATTTTTTCTTTAGTATCGTTATCGGGTGGGATAAATGGTAATGCGTGGATTCCAGTTATTTGAATAGAGTTTGTATTATTTAAAATACCCTTCATTAGGTAGTTATATAGTGAAGAATTAAGAAGTCCTAATGCATACTCTATAGAGAGATTATGATCTATAATATAGAAGCCAATTGCTTTATTAGAGTCCCAATAACACCCTTCTGGCATATATCTTACTGCTAATCGTGAACTAACACCACTGAATACGATTCCTTCTTTTTGGAATTCAATATTTTTTGGTATTATGTATTTTTTTACAGATTCCTCTCTCCAATCAACAGCCTCCATTATTGGTCTATAGTATTGGTCACCACCTCCACGCTTCATATACGGTTTCCACCTATTAGAGCTTAATTCCTCTTCAGTTATTATAATATATTTCTTATTTTGATCCTTGATATTTTCATTTCGCTTTTTAAAGATTTCAGCTAATTCTGTACCTTCAATAGCTGCAATATACCCCATATTGTTGCGAGTATGCATACCAATATCGCCTTTTATATAATTTTCCAATCGAAATGAATTGGCAAACAGATCAATTATTTCTTCTTCAACATCAGTGAAAAATATTTGAAAAGGTAATTGATGATATTTTTTTTGTTTAAATTCAAATATTTTCGGGGGGTTTAAGTATTCTTCCTCATTTGTTATTCGAGGAATTGCTCTTACTATGTTATTCAATCTCTCTTTCTTATTTTCTTTACCTGAACATTTCTCTAAAATAATGATTGCAGGACTCGTGCTAACATTTTGATCATCAAATAAATTTTTAGGAGGTAACAGAATTTCCATAATTTTACATGTGCTTAAAATAAATCTCCTTAATTTTGTGTGGGTATTAAGTGTTAAAAAAGAATCACTAGTGATAAAACCCAGTTTTCCTCTATTTTTTAGTCTCCTAATACTACTAACAATAAACATGGAATATGTTTCATGTGCATTTATCTTACCATATATCTTTTGTAATTTAGATTTATTTTTTCTCACATATTGACTAGCTTTATTCAAGTATGGAGGGTTTCCAATTATTATATCAAACTTATTATAATTAAAAGCCGAGAGGGATAATAAATAATCATGTTTTTTAAAATTAACACCCATAGCCTCTATTTGATTTTTATAATCAGAATTAATATCAAATGCTTGAATTTGGGATTCTCGTACACCTGCTTCAAGGAGTTTCTTAATAAAAATACCTGGACCGACGCAAGGGTCTAAGATTTCTTTATTCTCTAATGGTAATAGCTTCGAAATGATATATTCTGCAGTTTTAATTGGAGTCGTTACTAACCCTAAATCTCTTTTTTTATTGAGTTTATTTTCTTTCGGTTCTAGCATATTATTCCTCTAGTGTTTTCGATTTAAACTTATATTTTTTTATTAATCTGGTATTGGTAATAATCGGGTAATATTATGGTAATATAATTTATTAGCTTTATTTCTAATTTTCTAATTGATAATAATGTGGGATGATATTGGATATATAATGGCAAGTAATTATCGTAGATTAATTGTTGAAAAACTGAAATATAAGAATTATTTACCCAGTACATTAGCTAAAGAATTAAAAATTCAATTATCTCATATAAGTCGTGCTTTATCAGAGTTAAAAAGCAAAAATGTTGTAGAATGTCTGAATGAAACATCAAGAAAAGGAAAAATTTATACTTTAACTGAATTTGGAAAAAATCTTTCTGAGAAAATAAAATCTGAACTATGACTCTTTTCGGGTAATAATCTGGTAAGTATTTGGAAATTACCTTTAATGCCTTTTTAAAATAGGTTTAAAGTATTATTTCTTAAGGTAATGAATTTGGGCAAACACGAAAGACAAGAAATTGAAGACGCAGAAAAGATTGTGGTTGATTTATTAAACAAAAGAATTATATCTGCTAAGCAAAAAAAGAATAAATGGATTAAACATTCATTAGAAACGGAGAAAGCAATAATAAGAGATTTCGGAGATATTAAACAAGCAGAACATATTGGAAATACATATGGGGCAGGAGAAATTGGAGATATTAAAATACTAACTGATGATTGGATATATATTGAATTAAAGATGAGTGAATCGAAAAAAGGAAGAGGCACATTGGCTAATATTAGTCAAAAGGCTTTAACAGCATCTAATTTATTTAAAAAAAAAGATATAATGTCTTGGAGTGAATATAGAGACCACTATAACTTTCCTAAACGAGTTTTAGGTTTATTGAACGAATATAAAGAGTATCCGAGTAATCTTAGTAGTGGCTCTATAAATAATCAGATAAAAAAAAAAGGGGCTTTTCTCAAAAAGAAGTTCATTGAAAAAACAGGAAAAAAAAATATTGCGAATGTTGTTTGTAATTACATAAAAACACCAGGTATAAGTCAAGTAGCATCAATAATTTGTACAATAATTAAATTAGCTAGACAAGATAAAATAGATTATTTAAATTATCTGAAGGACATTGAACAAGATCCCGAGCATATAAAAAAATTTATAATAGCAATGTATATCGGATATCACACCCGAGAACAACTAGACTACATTTTAAACTTGAAATATAATGATATTTTTAAAATTCTTAACACATACTATGTTTATTATACTAACGAAAGAAAAGGCAAAATTGTCGTTTCTAAAGATGATTTGGGAAAAGAGATTCAAGAAATAATTAAGAGCACTGTAAAAATAGCTTTCGCGGATGATCAAACTAATTGTATTATTCAATCTAATGGTAAAAAGATACTAAGAGTTGTATATCATTGGAAAAATAAATTTCAAGGAATTGAAACCCCTTGTTTGAATATATTTAAAGAAATCTAAGAAAAATATTCTCATATTCTCAAAAATTAAGACTTGTACATTAAAGGTGAGGAACTATAACAAAGGAAGAATTATTTTATGACACATTAGAAAAAATATTTATGGGAGTTAAAATTGAGGATGGAATTAAATCGGGTTATATAAATTTAATAAGAATTAAATCCTTGTATTTTAAGAAAATTTTTAAGATACTCAAGCAAGATATTAACAAGAAATTAGAAGAACATTCTGATTTTAGAGAAGAGTTTTTCGATAAGTTATACACCTTTTTCAAAAGATACTTTTCGGAAATTGGCTCGATATATTTTCAATATACCCCTCTACATCAAAATATTTATGAGAGAGTATATACTGATAATAAAGATATATTTCTTTTTTGGAAGACTCATATGCTCTATTATGTTAAGACTGAGAGGGTTTTTGAAAATTTACATTTTGAATTAGAGGATTTTAGATTCAGTTTTAACATGGACTCTCTTGATAAGAATAAATATAATAAAAACAAACAATTATATTTTGAATTTAAGAAAAGAGGAGAAAATAATGATTTGAGTTTTAAAGTAATAAATGCTCAACCGAGTGAGGCAAAACTAACAGGAATTCTAAAAAATATAAAAGAAAATGGTATAAATATTTCAAGACAATTGGTACTTAAAGCATTTAAAGTCTTTAATAAACAGAGTGAAATAGATTTTTTTATTAATAAGAATGTAAAAGAATTTCTAAAAGAACAATTCAATCTCTGGATTTATGAATATATTTTCAAAGGTGAGAGTAAATGGACGGAAAATCGCATTAGTGAACTTCAAATTTTAAGAGATTTTTCATATAAGATTATTGATTTTATTAGTCAATTTGAAAACGAATTAGTAAAAATCTGGAATAAACCAAGATTTGTTAAGAATTCTGATTATGTCATAACCCTTAACAAGATTGCTGATATAGATTTTGATATCATAAAAAAAATATTTAATCATTCAAATTTGGATCAGCAAATAAAAGAATGGAGAGATCTTGGTATACTTGATGAAGAATTTGATAAAAAAGAGATTTATGTTAGAGATTTAGAAGGACTGAAACTTAATTTAAATTATAAATATCTTCCAATAGATACCAAATACTTTCCAGATATAAAATACGATATATTAAATGTATTTGATAATTTACATAATAATTTAGATGGGTGGCTTATTAAGAGCGAAAATTATCAAGGTCTTCTAACAATTTTGAACAAATTTAGAGATAAAATCCAAACCATATATATTGATCCCCCTTTTAACACTGGTCAAGATTTTGATTATATTGATAAATTCCAAGACTCTACATGGCTTACATTTATGGAAAATCGTTTAAATCTTGCTAAAGATTTATTAAACTCAAAAGGAAGTATTTTTATGCATTTAGATGATAATGCTAATTATTTAGGTAAATTCCTTTTAAATTCGATATTTCAAAAAGGTAATTTTAGAGCTGATATCTGCACTTTTCTCGGTTTCAATAAAAAGCATGAAATTATACCAATGAAGTTCGTGGAACAATCGGAAATTATTCTACACTACTCAAAAAGTGATCAATTCACCTTTAATAAGATTGTAAAAATAAAAGACAGATATCTCATAGGATTAAAAGGTCAGAATAAACCCAAATTTACAAATAAATGTCTAGAATTACTTAAAAGCTATTTAATCGAGGATTCTTATATTAACTATTTTTCAGATGGCCTATTTCAACCATTTAGTCCTAATATGATTGCTACAACCACAAAGATTAAAGAAAAGGGAAAAATTAAAACAATATTTAATGATGTTTATATGCCATATTGGGAAAATGGTATGTTTACTAAAAGATCTCTTTTTAAAAAACTAAAAATAGACCAAGACTGGGATGAGATATACTTCTTTGATGTAATTGGAAATGTGTGGACTGATATACAAAGTTTCAGACATTCTGCAATAAATCGAAATGAAAATCAAGGATTTAATACACAAAAAACTGAAAAATTGTTAGCCCGAATGATATTATCTACGAGTAATGTTAATGATATCGTTTTAGACTTCTTTCTCGGCTCAGGTACTACATGTGCAGTTGCTCAAAAATTAAAAAGAAAGTGGATAGGTATTGAAATGGGAGAACATTATAATGAGGTTGTCTTACCGAGAATGAAGAGAGTTTTAGCTGGTAGAGAAAGAGCTACTAAAAAGATAAAAAAAGTTGGAATTACAAAAATGGTTAATTGGCAAGGTGGAGGATTTTTTAAGTATTATGAACTTGAACAATACGAAGATATCTTAAAGAAAGCTAAATATGAAGATACTGAGTTTTTTGATATTTCTCAAAAGGATCCTTACAATAATTATATATTTTTGAAAGACCCTAAATTGATTGACGCTTTAGAAATAGATTATGAGAAAAATTCGGTTCATGTTGATTTTACCAAATTATACGATAAAGTTGATGTACATGAATCTCTTTCTAATCTACTTGGAAAAAATATTAAAAAGATTGAAGAAAATTTAATAGTATTTGAAAATGACGAAACTATCCTTCTTGATAATTTAGATTTTAAGATAATAAAGGACTTAATATGGTGGTAATCAATAACTGAACTTCTACTTCAGCACATAATAGATGGTATAAACTTCGACCTCTTGGAAGAGAATTGGAGCAGTTTTAGGTTTTTAAGTTTTTCAAAGGATAAAATATTATTTCCTTATCAACAAAATGCTGTTAAGAATGCTATTAAAGCTTTATGGAAATATTATCAAAATCTGACTGATTTTACAAAAGATGAGCATTTAAATATAAATGATACGAGAAAATTAAAAACAATTCAAGCTTATGAAGAAAATGGTTTAGATACTGATATTGATTTTGATTTTCAGAAAATCAGGGAAGATATTAAGCTAATTCTCGGTGAGTTTTATCCAGAGATAGAAGATAAATTAAGCTATAAGGAGTTTATAAATCGAATGAGCTTTTGGATGGCTACAGGAAGTGGAAAATCTCTGATAATAGTAAAAATGATTGATATAATAAAAATTTTAATTGACCGAGGAGAAATTCCAGATAATGACATACTATTTTTAACCCATAAAGATAACCTAATAAATCAATTTAAAGTTTTGGTGGAAGAATTTAATAAATATAATAATTACTCCAATATTATATTAAAGGACTTAAGAGATTTACCCGAAGTAAAGAAACAAAGACAACTGTTAAGAGAAGGGGATATAATTGTATACTATTACCGTTCAGATAATCTAAGCGATATTCAAAAAGAAAGGATTATAGATTTTAGAAATTATTTTTATAATGGAGAATGTTATGTTTTTTTAGATGAAGCACATAAAGGAGATAAAGAAGAATCGAAACGGCAATATATCTTTTCTTTAATCTCAAGAAATGGTTTTCTGTTTAATTTTTCAGCGACATTTATTGATATTAGAGATATTTTAACTTGTGTTTATGAATATAATCTAGCAACATTTACTAATAATGGATTTGGGAAGCATCTTAAAGTTCTTCACAAAGATATAGTAGCTTTTAGAGAAAAAGAAGACTTCAATGAGGATGAAAAAGTAGAAAATATTTTGAAATCTCTTATTCTGCTCACCTATACAAAAAAAAAATATCAAGAACTTTTAAAGATTCAAAAAAACTTATACCATAATCCCTTGTATTTAGTTTTAGGAAAAACGGTAAATACTAACAATGCTGATTTAAAACTTTTTTTTAGAGTCCTACATAAAATTGGTAAAAAACAAATAGAAAAAGGTTTATTTAAGTCTGCCTTGGATGGTCTTATAAAAGATCTCAACGAAGATCTCAAGTATACATTTGAGCCGAAAGCAAAATTTGAATATGAGGAGGTTGACTTCAGAAATATTACACAAAAAGATATTTTAAGATTCGTCTATAATTCAAATAGTCTTGGAGATATTGAAATAATCAGAAGGATTTCAAATAAACAAGAATTAGCTTTTAAATTGAAAACAAGCAATAAACCCTTCGCACTTCTTAAGATCGGAGATATCTCAAAGTGGATTAAATCTGAATTACGTGGTTATGATATTCAAGAGAAGTTTGAGGAAGATACATTTTTTGAAGAATTAAACAAGGAATACTCAAGTACTAATATTTTAATAGGCGCGCAATCATTTTATGAAGGATGGGACTCTAATAGACCAAATATAATTAATTTTATTAATATTGGACTAAAAAAAGATTCAAAAAAATTCATTCTTCAATCAGTTGGACGTGGAGTACGTATTGAACCCATTAAAAATAGAAGAAAACGACTAAACCATTTATTTAACGCAGGAATTATCCCAAATGAAGAATTATCCGAAGGAAATTACAATAAATTAAAGAAAAACGTAATACCCTTAGAAACTCTCTTTATATATGCTACAAACAGGGAAGTAATTACAACTATCCTCCAACAATTGGATGATTTAAGAAAAAAAAGTATAGACCTTATACTCTCCTCTTTTAAGAAGAACCCCTCGATAAAAGATATCCCTCTTCTCATCCCAAAGTTCATTTATTCTGATGAACCAGTTGTACGAAATAAGAATATCCCTAAATACAAAATTACTAAAAAAAATTATGAAGAAATCAATCGTTATTTTAATTATATAGAGGATGATAGGATAATTCTTATGAATTTTAATACATCTCCTGAAAAAATAAAAAAAGTAAGAGAATTCATAACGAATAAAAGAAATTTCTCTCTAAATATTGATTATTATATTAATATGAATATTCAAATACAAAATTTATTTAATTTTTTTGATCTTACATTAATAAAAGACATAGAGCTAAAGGAATTAACCGAAGAAATAGGACATTATAAAAAGATTTGTGTTAAAGCGGAAAATTTCGAAGATTTTGAAGATAGAATTGAGCTTGCAAAAGATTTGAATTTGAAAAAGAAAGAATTAGACGATTTATATGGAAAAATTTCAAGGAAAGAATATGAAGAGAAAGTAAGACAATTTCATGATTTAGAAGAATTCACGATAAAAAGAAAGAAGTTTAATTTAGTTAATAACAAGAACCATTATTATAACCCTATCTTAAAGACAATGGATAAAGATATCGATTTTATCAAACATATTATTAAAGTAGAAAGCGAAGTTAAATTTATCAATGCTTTAGAAGAGTATTTAGCAGAAGAAGATAATAAATTTAAAGAATTTGATTGGTGGTTTTTTAGTAAAATAGATGAAAGCATAGATAGAATTTTTATTCCATACTATGATTCTAATAAAATAAGGAAATTTTTCCCAGATTTCATTTTTTGGTTGAAAAAAGATAATTATTATTACATATTATTGATTGATCCTAAAGGTACTGAACACTTAGCTTGGACAGATAAAGTAAAAGGTTTTAAAAACTTATTTGAAATCAAAAATGTTGAAAGGAAGTTTACATATAAAGGATATGAAGTATATTTCAAATTATTACTAAGAACTGATGATACTACAAAATTGAAATCACGTATTAATGAATATTCAAATTACTGGTTTGATGATATTGAGGTAATTTTTGAAAAACTCCCAAAAATAATATCTAATAGTGTTTAAATAATAAAATTAAATTACTTATGTTAAAAAATACAATTATAAAGTATATATATAAATTTAAAAATAAGAGATTTCTAATTTTTTAAACTCCACTATTTTTTAAATAAACCTTTAATAATTAGACTTTAAAGCTCTTACTTTTTTGTTAAATATAAGAACATCAAAATAAGCTATTAAGGGTTGTAAAAATTGATTCTAAAAAGAAAAGCTAAATTAATGCAATATGGGATTTCTCAAGAACATGCTGAGGAGATTCTTAATCGAGATTATAATTTAACCAAAATAAGAACAACTTCTATTAAAGAATTACTAAAAATCTTTTCAGAGAACAAGGTCAAAGAATGGAAAGAAAAAATAAAGAGAAAACGAATTCCAAACAAGGATTTCTACAAACTAATGAATAAAAGCGAATTTGAATGTGTTTTATGTAAATTTGGAAACAAATTACCTGTCATAATCCATCACATAGATCCCTATGAAGTATCACAAAATAATGAGTTTGATAATCTTATTTTGCTATGCTTAAATCATCATGACCAGGTTCATACACACTCGGATCTTACACGGGATAAATTCCCTCTAGAGATTCTAAAAAAATTGAGAGAGAAAAGATATAAGGTAGTTAATAAAAACCAATATGAGTTAGAGCTAAATCGGATAGAAGGAATTGAAACTGAGCCTGTTAAGCAATTAGGTTACTTATTTGCTAATCTAATTCCCGTTCAAATCCCTAAAGAATTATTTTGCATAGCTGATACGGAATTTAGAACTTATTATAATATATTTGAGGAAGTTAAAAAGAAAAAAGTGATTTTACCACCCTTTATTCTAAAGGAAGAAAAGTTTATTACAATTAGTAAGGTAGAAAAATTAGAACAGCTTGGAGATATAATTGATTTTGATACTCTCAAATTAGTAGATCTTCATGACTGGTTATCTAAGGAATCTACTCGGCGCTACATATTTGAGTTAATAAATAATTGGATCAAGGAATTATGTTTTTTAAGAAAAAAGCATCTAAGTTATATCCTAAAATCCAAAACTGTTTACTATAAATTTAAACCGCGAGTTTTTCCTAAAAATGATACAAGTAAAAGAGATTGGGACAGAATTAGAGAGAGATGGATATATGGTTCTAAAGGTTTAACATGTCTAAAAGCTTACACCTCAAAAACCACGGGAGATGTCTTTAATTTCCAACATCTTGCTGTAAAGATAAAACCAATTTATCTTGAGAATCGAATATATTTATCTTTAATTCCTACATGGATTTTCACCATTGACGGTTATAATTTTTGCTCATCTGAGGAAACTAAGAAACATCATGAAGAAATGAGAAGTTCTAAAAGTAATTTTAATAGAGGTCAATCTCGATTTTTCACCTTCTGGTATTGGTATTTATTTAGAAAACCTTTACCAGAATATTTTAGAACAAGGCAATATAACCCCCAAAGGGTTCAAGAGCATTTAGAATTAATACGCATGGGGAAACCACTACTCTTTGAGTTGAATTATCGCCCAACTATTAAAAGGGAAGATGAAAAATATGAATTACAAGAAAATTATTTACTTAAATTACATAAGAAGGTATCAGGATGAGAGTATGGAGAATCAGTGAACCAGAATTAATATTTTCGAGGGGGAGTAGAGATGTTAATCCATGTATTGGACTAATAAAATATGGCCCTTGTGGACCAGATATTAATAAAGAAGCAGAATACTTACCAATCCGTGTGGGACTTATTGGAACTGTCAATTCTATTAATGGAATTAAAGCTTTTCTTTACAATCTCTCAAATAAGATTTATCCAATTGATAAAGATAAGGATTATTTAACCCTTTTTCCCGGTCTTTCCCAAATTTCCAAAATTAATTGTAAAATATCTCTTTCAAAAACTTGGGAAGATATTATTACTAAAAAAGAATTCGATGCTTGTCTTCAAAAGCTCTCCCGAGTAGAAAGAGGACAAGAATACATTAATCTTTTTGAAAAAAAATTAGAAGCTATGATTGTTAGAGAACCACCTCCTCATATCATACTGTTAGCAGTAATTAATGAGGAATTAGGTCATTTTCAAAAACAAGGTATGAAAACTCATATTGTTAAATTGCTAAAAGAACTTTCAGCGATAAATCCATTCTAGCTGCTCAAATGAGTGGTGGAGATCTAGACTTTCATAATATAATCAAAACTATTGGTTTAAAATACCAAAAACCAACTCAATTAGTCACCGAAAGAACTTGGACTCAAGAAGAAGGCAAAACGCAAGATCCATCGATGGTTGCTTGGAACTTTTCAGTTGGGCTCTATTATAAAGCTACGGGAATCCCTTGGAAAGTTATTGATTTATATCCAGGAACATGTTATGCAGGAGTAGGATTTTATCCAGATAATATTGCACAAGGGGGGCAGATGGGTGTAAGTATGGCACAGATATTTTTACATACTGGACACAGTTATGTTTTACGCGGACAACTATTTCCATGGGATTTTAATCAAGATCGAAATCCTCATCTCGATGAAGATCATGCTTCTGCATTGATGATGGATATCGTGAATGAGTATAAGAACCACATGGGGCAAGAACCTCAGAGAATAGTGATACATAAATCCACTGAATTTAATAAAGAAGAATTAAAGGGATTTAATGAAGGAGCAAAAACTATTCCAGATAAGAATTTTGTTTGTATATCAAGAAAAGATGTTAGATTTTATACTGATGATCAGTATCCTGTTGTAAGAGGAACGGTAATATCAGTTTCGAACAATGAACATTTTCTTTATACTTCAGGTTTTATCCCAGCCTTAAACACATACCCTGGCTCTCAAGTACCTACGCCCCTCTATGTCAAATTACATGACTGTGATTCAACTTATGAACAATTATTAACTGAAATTATGGCTTTTTCTAAATTAGACTGGAATAATGCTGAATTTTGTAGTAAATTTCCAATTACATTAAAAGTATCTCATAGAGTTGGAATAATTTTAGCAGAAGCAAGAGCAAGAAAAATTCAAAATTTACCTAAACAGTATAGATTTTATATGTAATTTATATTTTGGAGGAATAAAAAAATGAATAAAGCTACTGAAGAAATGTTCGATGATATGCTATCAACAGCAAAAATATTAGTTGAAGCTCCTAATTATGCTAACTGGGATCTAGCTTATTATATTGCAGATAATATTATAGGGAAGATAAGTCTTTCATCTCCAAAAAATTAGATTTATTATTATTTTAATCAAGGTTTGATAAAATGTTTGAAGATGAAAAGGAAATCATTCATGATGATCGTCATTTTAATGAAGATAATCTTACTAATGAAATTTATTCAAAAGATCTTACAAAAATAATATATAATTCTCCAGAAGTGAAATTAAAAGAAGTAAAATCAGCAGAGAGTTTTATAATTATATTAATTAATACACTTTTCCCTTTTGAAATTTGAATCTTTAAATGAACTAGAAGTATTAAAAAAGAAAAAAATGAGTGAATAATAGATGAATTATCTGATTGCTGTAGAGTTTCATGGATTTCAAGTTCCTAAATCCATGTCAATAACATATAGAGGAAAAAAATTGCATATTTATCCTGGAAATTATATTAGTTTAATAAATGGTGTTAAAAAGCAGATAAAATATATAAATTCCCCTGAATTCAGAGAGCACACACTCTTAAAGACTAAAAGATTTTTTCAATTTGAAGTAGGACAAGAAAGAAGTACGATTGTTATTTTAAATTATGATTTAGATTTACATCAAACTCACATAGATTTGTATAATGAAATTTATAATTTTTTCAAAACTTTCTTAAAAATTAATTGGGTGATTTCTGAATATTTCTTAAATATAAGTAGAATTTTAATATTCAAGAAACAGAATTGTTTCCATTATCTATTAAGGGGAATAAATAGGAAGTTAAGACTTAGTTCTGGTAGAACGAAATTTCATAATTTTGAAATTGAGAATTATGAAGAGCAAATTGAATTAATAACCCAGACAGCAGAAAAAAATAACTTAAATGAAGCAGTTGTTGGTCTTTTCTATGAGTTGACTTATGCAAGAAATGCCCTTAATACAGAAACTAAAATTATTTATCTTTGGAATTATCTTGAACACTTAGCGAATTTATATGCAAGAATTCAAAATATTAATTTATTAATTGATCAAGAAAAATTTGAGAATTTAAAAGATAAAATCTCTAAAAGACTCGTAAAACTAGTGGAAGAGAATGAGAATTTTAATGCAGTTATAGATACCGATGTTTTAGAGCAAAAAATTAATGAAATTATTAATAATTTCAATAGAGAAGCAAAACTAAAAAAACCACTTTCTAAAGAAGTATTAAAAGCATTGAAAAAGAATATTAGAGAGGAAGTGAATAATGCAATAAAAGAAACGGACATCCTAATTTCGGGTTATGATAATCATCAAATTACTCAAAACATAATGAAGCAAATTAATGATTTTCCAAGCGTGAGAATATTAATTGAATTATTAGCTAATAACGCAGGTTATAACTTAAATGAAGAAGAGACAAATCTTATTTTTTACATGAACAAAGCACGCAATCACTATTTTCATGAATCCTTGGATAACGATACTTTATTCGAAGTTCTAAAAAATGAAATTAATTCACGTGAGAATCAAGAAATTGAAAATTTAGATTTTAATACTTATACTGAATTAATCGAAAAGTTTGAAAAATTCTTAGAAAAAATCACTTTTCATATTCTCGAATTTCCTGTAAATTTAAAAGAAAAAAGAAGTTCTCAATCTGCGGAATTTATAGGGTTTAATAAGAATATACATAAAGATGAAGATACTGCTTCATATTTCACTTCGATATTTAATAATATATTAGAACAATATACTCAACAAAATAAGTATTATTCACTTCTAATGTTTATTAGTAAAACAATCGATAATTTCAGTAAAAATATTAAACGATTTGAGATTTCTGGCTTATGTTATTCAATTAAATCAGATAAAGATTTTATTCCGGTTCAGATAATGTTTGAAGATGAATTTTCAGCAGTTTTTAAGATTCAAGGCAGAATCGAGATTTCACAAATAACTTTTGCTTATTGTTTATTTCTGAAGGATAAAGAGTTTAAATTTGACTCATTATTAGAATTTCAAGCTTTTACAGATATTGATTTGATATTTGATCGCTTTAGTTTCGAGGCTGATCTACTAGACTTTAAAATCAATGCAGATGAATCTGCTAAAAAAGATACTACTAAATATGCTCCATTAAAAGATGCCATAATTCCGTTACCTTTAGATTTTTTAGATGATGAGTATTTTTCTAAATATTTTGAAACCCCAGCAGAGTATATTGAGATCCTTAAAAAAAAAACTTCTGAAATTGAGATGAATTTTCCATATATAATTATTACACCAATTAAAATTAACGAATTAAAACGATTCAAAAATATTATTGGTATGTTTTTTAAAGGTTCAAGTAGAGATGGAGATGTTTTAACTCTCTATTATTATCGATATTTAGGACAACATCCCAATAATCCGAATATTGCCTTATGGTCAACTAGAGAAGAATTAAAATTTAATCGGAGTGAAGAATACTGCTTTACTTTTCCTTTTATTGCTGGAACTTACGGCGCAGTTATATTTACGAACTCACCTAATCTTTTTGCGACTCATATAATACTTTTTGCAGAGAAAAGGAAATTTATGGAAGAATTTAATTTAATTAATGGAATTTTACTGAGTTATTTAAAATTATTATATGAGATTCATAGTAATAAGAAAATAGATTTAGATTTATTTGAAAAGCTCAAGAATTATAAAAAAGAAAGAATTGAAGTAAAGATACAAGGACCAGATGACGTTAAAATCTTTATGGAATACTTCCAAAGAACAATTAATTTAATTACTCAGATCTCTTTATACCCAAGAATAAAAGAAATCTTTGATATGAGCATAGAAATAGAAAAGTTAAAAAAGAGTATTGTTCCTTTCATTGAAGATGATTATAAGGGAATATCCTGGCTTTCATTTGGACTTACTACAATCCTTTATTTCTTCTTAACAACTGATGATTCTTTTATTAAAAAAATGGAAGATTCAAACATTAAGAATCTACTCAATGTTTGCCAATTAATTAATGGAAAACCTTTATCTAATGAATTTTTTGATAAATTACTCGCTTTTCTTAATGATTATATCGAATCTTATAAAGATTGAGGTTTTCTATCAAATGGATAGATCTATTTAATTAAATAAAACAAGGAGATGAAAATTTGTAATTAAATATCACTATTATTCTGAAGAAAATAATGAGATTATTCATAATTCCAAAATCCTTCTCTCATAAGATTCAATAATTTTTTTCCATCTATTAAAATCGTTTTATCCTTAATACTTGATGCTTCTCTCTCCTTAATTGTCTGTATTGTAAATTTGCTAGTAGTAATATAAATTCCTGCTTTTGCGTTGTTGCTTAAAATTGTATCTGTAAATTGTCTCACTTCACGTGGTTTAATCGTATTTTTTTCTGCGTATTGTTTTACTTGAACAACATATTTCTCTTTAACTCCTAAAGGGTCTATAGTCTCGGCGATAAGATCTATATTTCTATCTCCAGTTTTATCAGTAATAATCACATTGATATAACCCATTCTTTCTAAGAGGAATTTGATTACATTATTGAATTCTCTATGTGAATAACGAGTATGCAAATCCCTAATTTCAGTTAAGGGTTCACTTAGAACTTGGATATTAAATTCTAAATCTTCAACTTTTTGTATTAATTCCTTATTTTTATTCTTAAGAGATTCAATTTGATCATTATCTGAAACCATTTCATCAACATCTTCAGATTGGCTTTCTCTTTTGGTAATAAATATTTCTCCTCTTCCAATTTTATCGATATAACAAATCCCTCCATTTTCTTCGTATTCCCTTCTTAGAATATACTTTGGAATATAAACCCTTCTAAGATCGAAATTTATTGTTATAGAATCTTGAGATCCAAAAAGATTACATCTATATTTTCCACTATCATCTCTATTATTTTCAGTAAATATATCCTTTGCGATGTTATCGTTAGGTGCGGACCATCTAATAAATCCATAATCGCGGATATCTTTTGGTTTAACTTCTATTTCCATTTTTTATTCATTTAACTATATGAATTCCATTATATGAAATTTATGATTCTTATTGTAAAAAAGATTATATTTTTGTTCTATTTTTTCTGGTTCTTCTAAATTTAAAGCAGTGAGAACTCTTTCTCTACAATCCATTTTTCTCATTAAATTGTTTTTTAATATTATTTAATAAATAAGATAATTGGATTCTTTTTTAAAAATTTAATTAGAAATTTAAAAATACTAAGACTTTGTGGCAAATAAAAAGAATAATTAGTTAATAGAAATAGGATAAGTTCCATATTTCTTTAATGTATC
>JAHLWJ010000053.1 GCA_019057975.1 Promethearchaeota archaeon
AAAAAAAGAAACATTAATTAAATTGCATTCAATATTTAGCCTTTTATATATTACTAGTTACTGAACTTTTTTATGCAACTACACAAATCAAATCTTTAAGATAATATAATCTTTTATGAACTTTTTATAGCAACTTAAAATTTTCTCGTCAAAAAAATGTATTTTTTTATGCAACCTTAACCATTTTAAACTTTTTTTTGCAACTGTTTGACAATTGTATTTTTTTTCGCCACACCCATATATTTAAATATGAATAAATTTATCTATATATTAGATTATAAAAATTTAAAAGAAATTTACTAAAAACTTATAAAAGATTAAAAGAATATCAATATCAAAGTGATTAAACTTGACAACCCATAAATTTATTCATATAGAGGTAATATACAAAAAAGAAAAATATGCTTACTATCGTCCAATACAAGCGCGGAAGATACCTTTAAAATATCGGAGTAATAGAGGTTTTATGCCATCATTGAAGCCACATTTAAATAATCTTGTTTTAGAATATGAATCTGTATTAGAGAGAGATTTTCTTATTTTACTTGACCATGATCCAAATTGCGTCGATCTTCAGCCTCAACCCGTAGCTATTCCATATACAACAGTCAAAGGTAAAGAAGTAATATTATATCCCGATTGTTGGGCATATTTTACAAATGGGAGGGAATTTTTATTTGAAATTAAATCAGAACATGAATATAGCAAATTAATAGAAGACGAAAATTGGAATTTAAGAATAAAGGCAATTCAAGAATATTGTAAGAAGAAGGGCTGGACATATCAAGTTATTACAGAATTAAAGATTAATTGTGTGCGATTAAATATCATTAAAGATTTAATTATAGGTGCAAAGCATTACTCCCCAACAAAAATTAACAAAAAAATAGGTTCATTTTATTTACACATAGAAAAATTTTTAGAAAGTCCAAAGAAATTTCAAATGCTCCCAAAATTATTAAAACCTTTTGTTCCATTAGAAATAGAAGAAATTATCTCTTTATTAAAATTTAATATTTACTATCAAAACATACATATTGATTGGAGCAAACCCTTAGAAGAAGCTGAAGTATCATCAAGCGAGATAATCCCACTTATTTCTATTTATGAATTACCCGAAAATCCTCAAACACCAATATTGAATACTTTAGTGAAGCCAGAGTTAGACAATAAAACTATTATAAGACGTAAAAATGAAGAACAGCGATTTCAGGAAAGACTTGAATTAATAAAACCCTTATTTGATAAATTCGGTAATGATGGTAAAAAAAGTGATGTTGAAAAGTATTGCCAAGAAAATAATAAACCATTTCACCGTACTTACAAATATTATCTTTTATATAAGAAAAATGGTGAGGAAGCCCTTTATCCAAATTGGTCAAAAAAACATACTAAATCTCATTTAGATGCAAGGGTAGAAGAAGAATTACAAAAGGCTTTGTATAATTATAATCATGGAAAATGGGTTCAAATTAGTGGAGCTTATGAGGAATTTGCTAAGGAATGCAAGAAAAAGGGCTTAAAACCCGCTTCTCAAAAAACTTTTTATAATAGAGTGAATGCTTTACCTGCGTCTGAGAGTCAGGGAAAATATAAACCAAAAACGCAATTATTCATCGCAAGGGGATTTAGTAGCACTTACCGAGAGGGGAGATATCCTGGATGTGTCATTCAAATGGATCATACACTATTAGATATATGTTTGAGAGACCCTTTGACAAAACAACCATTTGGTAGACCTCATTTAACATTAGGTGTTGATGTATATTCTAGATCAATATGGAGCTATTTTCTCTCCTTCAATAACCCATCACGAGAAACTGTATTACACACAATTATAAGAGGGTTAATTCCAAAAAATATATTACCTGATTGGAAAGTTTTTGAGTCAGAAAAAATAAAAACAGGTTTTGATCCAAGTCAATATGAACTCCCATGCACAGGTTTTCCTTCCATGCTTCAAGTTGATAATGGGATGGATTTTCGAGCAAAAGAAGTAAAAAAATTTTGTATGAAAAATAATATTACATTAGAATTTCGTCCCGTAAAAACACCAGAATATGGAGGATTTGTTGAGAGTATTTGGGATAAATCAATGATGAAATACGAAATCAAAAACTTCCTGGTAGGGTCTTTTCGCAACAGAAGACTAGACAATCTGTTTCACGACCAAAATTCAAAAGACCTCCAGGGTATGATGCTAAAGAAGATTGTAAGAAAAGAGGGTTAACATTAGAGGATTTTCGAGAATGGCTCTTTAACTACTTTGTTATAAAATATTCTGCTGATATTAGGGCTAAGCAAAATCATGCTCCTAATGAATTATGGGTTGATGGATTAAGAGGGGATAAATATCATCCATTGGGTGGAGCATTAAGGATTATAGATATAGAGGAATATGAATTATATGATTACGAAGCTAAAAAAGAAGTTGAGCCAACTCTTTCGGAAAGAGGTCTTCGATACGAAAACATTTATTATTCAAGTAAATGGCTCAGAAAAGCAAGAAAGAATAAAATATTAATTGATAAAAAAAAATATGAGTTTAAAATATCACATTGGGATATTAGACATGCTTATATGAAAAATCCAAATACCGGTGAAATAGAAGTGTTAGAAGCATATAATTATACTAAAGATGATCGTGGATTAGAATTTCTACTAAGAGGATTGGGAAAAAAACCAGGATATAAACCCTTTCCTATATCATTAAATGATATTAAATTATTAGAAAAGGAATTAGGCACAACAAAATACGATGATAATGAACGATCAGCTATCTTAGACAATATGAGTAAGAAAATGATTGTGAAAGCAGAACAAAATAAAAAAGAAATTAGAGAATGGGAAAAATTAAAGAAAACTAAAGAAGGTAAAAGAGAAATAGAAAAACAAATGAAATTAGCACAAATGGATGAAAATTCGATTCCCGCATATACAGAAAAAGAACTTGAACAAATTAAAGTAGTGCAAAATCCTGAAATCTCAGACATAGAACCAGAACAAGATGATGACAAAGATGCTATACCTTATGCAACAAACTGGGAAGACGTTAAAAAACACATGACCTTATCTATATTTTATGATGAGGAAAATGAAAAGGAGGATGATAATTAATGCCATATAAACACTTAGATAAAACAGCAATACCCATTCTTGAAAAAAATATTCAAGCTAAGATTAAATGGGTAAGAAAGGATCATTTCGTATATCATCCAAAAGCTATTGCTTGTTTAAATAAATTTAATTGGATATATGAACAGACTTTCTTTTATGATGATACGGAGGACTTGATTCATGATATGGAGAGTATATCACTAATTGGAAATACCGGACTTGGAAAATCAAGTATTATTAATGAGCTAAGGAGAACTCATTCTCGTCAACATAATCCTACATATGAAAAATATCCTGTAGCATATTGCTTACTAAAGGATTCAATAACAGGATTAAAGGGATTATATACTTCTCTATTATCTGCTTATGGACATCCATTAGCTAAGGCGGAAGCATTAAAAATGTCAAATATTAGAATATCTGAATTAGAAGATGTCTTCATACATACTTTAAAAGAAACTGAAACAAAGTTATTTATTATTGATGAATTTCAACATACTAAAGGTAGAAACCAGAGAGCTATCTTAAATATGTTAAAAAGGACAATGTTAGCCTCACAAGTTCCCTTTATTCCCGTAGGTATGCCAGAAACAAAATCGATTCTGGATATGGATATGCAATTATCAAATCGTTGTCCTGTTAGACCTTATTCACATTTAAAATTTTTAAAATTTAAAGATGATGAATATCGTAGTTTTCTATCGGGATATGAAAAATTCCAACCATTTCCAGAACCCTCAGATTTAAGTTCAAAAGATTTTGCTAATATGATTTTTGATAAAGTGCAACTTCCCAAACCTCATCTTGGAGAGACAAACCGCCGAAATATGGTTATTTTAATAAAAACAGCTTCAGTTATAGCATTGAGAAATAACCATAATCGTATTGAAGAGGAGGATCTTAAAAATGCTCAACTTTAAACCTCTCCCATTTCATCCATTGCCTGATCTAAAAAGCACTTTAGGAAAATGGATAGAAAAATTGGCTAAGGCAAATAATATAACCTTTAGAAACATATTTATTTACATTACAGCAATAGGTAAAGATATTGGATTGATTCAAGCTCTAAGTATATTAACAGAGCTTCCAGAAGAAGAGCTTTCAAAAATAGAAAATGAAATTAAAAAAGAATTTTGGAAATATAAAGATTATTGTCCTATAAAAAATTGCAAATTTAACAACAAATATGGTTTTCATATTTTTCGTCATTTAGTTCATAAGCATAACCTTGGAGTGATGTGGCATCAGTGTCCTGAGTGTGATTATAAGGCAAAAACCACGCGTACATTAGCGATACATTTAGCAAATAAGCACGATATTAAAGCAAAATGGTATGAATGCCCCCACTGTGAGTATGAAACAAAATTATATTCAAGTCTAAACCAACATTTAGCTTTTACGCATGATATTGGTGTTAAATGGTATGGATGCCCTCAATGTGAATATCAATCAAAACACTCAACTTCTTTAAAAAGACATTTAGCTTTAAAACATGATATTGGAGTCAAATGGTATGAATGTCCCCACTGTGAGTATAAAGCAAAACAAAAGCATAAATTAAGGGAACATATAAATTTTCTCCATAATCCTGCTGTCAAAATGTATGATTGTAATTACTGTGATTTTAAGACTAAATATAGGAAAGTATTAACTGAACATTTAGCAAATATACATGATATAGATGTTAAATGGTATCAGTGTCCTCACTGTGAGTATAAATCTAAAATTAAAGGGGACTTAAATACCCATTTAGCTTTTACGCATGATATTGGAGTCAAATGGTATGAATGCCCATATTGCGACCATAAGGCAAAATCAAGCAGTAATTTAGCAAAGCATATAGCTTTTACGCATGATATTGGAGCCAAATGGTATGAATGCCCTCAATGTGAATTTAAGACTAAGCAAAGATCAAATCTAAATAGACACCTAGCTAATAAACATGATATAGATGTTAAATGGTATCAATGTCCTCAATGTAAATATAAGACTAAACAAAATCCTGATTTAAAACGACATATCAATAATAGACATGATCCTAATGCAAAAATACATGAATGTTCTTATTGTAGTTTCAAAACAAAATATAAACTTAGTCTTGAACGCCATTTATCTAAAATCCATCCAATCAATCATAAGAAAAAGAATGAAATCATATCAGAAAGTTAATAATTCTAATTTAAATAAACCTATAGATTTTGATCTTAATTCTTTGTTAACTTAATTAAAGACGAAAAAATGAATTGAAATGAAATATTATAAAACATTATAATTTATCTTTAATATTTTAAGAATTTTAAATAATAATTTAAAAAATCTTAAATATTATTTAAAAGAATTTTATTTTAATAGAATTTGTATTGAAAGAACTAATATGTTGATTAGGTGATAATCAATTAAAGATAGTGTAACAATTATATCCATAGGGAAATCAATAGGATTTACGATAAATCCTGAAATTCTCTCACAATTAGGATTAAACCTCGGAGATTTAACCGAAATTCATATATTTGAAATAATTAAAGGAAATGAACCTCGTCCTATATCGGTTTTTGTGACAAAAAAAATTATTACAATTGGAGGAGGATCTAAAGGAGTAACTATTAAAAACAATATTGTGAAAGAGTTTGAACTTAAAACAGGAGACATTTTAGGTGTAGATATTAATGTTCCTAAGTAAGTAGAGAATTGTTTTATCTAAAATCAATGATTTCCACCTTTACACCCATTCTATCTATAATACTTTTAAATTTTTCAAATTTATGATAATTGGTGTTTGATGATAAATCGAATCGAAAAATTATTACCCTTCCATCCTCTCCCTGAATCTGATGAGAGCATTGGACAATGGATTGATAGATTAGCAAATTCAAATAAAGTAAAATTTAAACTAATGCTTGAATATATAGGTTCTCTATCTAAACATAATGGTTTTATCCAAACATTAAATCAATTAACAGGCCTCTCTATTAAAGAAATTTCTCAAATGAAAAATGAATTTAAATCTAAATATTGGGAAGAATATAAGCAATGTCCAATTAAAAATTGTAAGTTTCAAACTAAATATAGGAAAATTATTTTTCCTCATATAGCATTTAAACATAATATAGGTGTGAAATGGTATGAATGTTCTCTATGTGATTATAAAGCAAAAACAAAGAATTACTTAAAGAAACATTTATCACATACACATAATATTGGAGTAAAATGGCATGAATGTCCTTATTGTGATTATAAGACAAAAGAAAAGGGATATCTTAATAAACATTTTACTTTTAAACATGATATTAAAGTGAAATGGTATGAATGTTCTCTATGTGATTATAAAACAAAAACAAAGAATTCCTTAAAGATACATTTATCACATACACATAATATTGGAGTAAAATTGCATGAATGTCCTCATTGTGACTATAATTCAAAGTCATCAAGTACTTTAAAACGCCATCTTGCAAATAAGCATAATGTTGGAGTAAATTGGTATCAATGTCCCCATTGTGATTATAAAACAAAAAATAGAGAAAACCTTATACGTCATTTAGCTTTTAAGCATGATATTGGAGTAAAATGGCATGAGTGCCCATATTGTAATTATAAAGCGAAGTCAAAAAATATCTTAAAAGAACATTTAGCTTTTAAGCATGATATTGGAGTAAAATGGCATGAGTGTTCCCATTGTGATTATAAAACAAAAGCAAAGCAAAATCTCAATAGACATTTAGCTTATAAACATGATATTGGAGTAAAATGGCACGAGTGCCCTTATTGCGAGTATAAAGCCAAAGAAAAGGGATGTTTAAAGAAACATTTGGCAAATAAACATATTAAGATGACAAAATAATGAAATAATGAAATTCTTTTTCTTTTTCATAATTGATCCCAACCAAACGAATTCATATAGTAAAAAATTTGATTGAATTATATGTTAATAATTAGGATTTTATATACAATTAAAACATTAGCCATGAAAAAAAAAGGAAAAAATTAGGGCTAAAAATGCCCTTTTTGATTAATATTGAATTCATTATTCTTTTAATGCTTCATTAGCATTATTCCATTCTTTAGTGGCAATCACACTATTATCTACTTTTCCGTTTTTAGCTGCTAATATTACTCTATACTCCGCTATTTCTCTATCATACACTATAGTTTGTTTCAATTGGGTATTTTCCAAAGCTTGCATGTCTGCCTCTCCTTTAAACACCAAACTAATATAAGTGTTAAAATAAGGTTTAATAGCAAACAAAATCATTATACCGAAAGTGAATATATCTAAATCCGCTTTAACAGTAAACAACATAATAGTGAAAATCGTAATTATAATATCTCCTATGATAACAGAAATCTTTCTAAGATTTTTCCTTATGTTTTCTTGCCGATATTTTGTTAATGTGTTCCATGTCATTTTCCATCGCTTTATATTTTTTCATTTTCCGCCCGCCTTCAGTAAACCAATCAGAAGTTCCTTCTACTCTTTCAGCTATTAAAGTCATTACAGCCCCATAATGTCCTTTATTTCTGTCACCAGTTTTCTTAACGGAAACAATTCTACAATTAGTAAAAGTAAAAGTAAGATAACTTGGCTAAGAAATTTTTAAAGAATAAAATAGAAGATAATGAGGAGAAATAAAAATGAAAAAGGAAGAGATAGAAGAACTAGCTAAAAAATTAAATGCTGATAATTCTTGGATAAGTTTTAGTGGAATAACAAAAGAAGGGAAAGAATTAATCGAAAAAGCTTATGAAACAGTACGAGGAATGGATGAAGTAGATGGGATAACTGAGAATTATTATGAATTTGGATATTCTTCTTCTGAAGCATGTTTAGTTCATGGAATAATTAATATAAGAACCGCAATTATAGCAGGACTTAATATAATTCAAAAAGGAAACCAATCCCGTGGGTTAGAGTGTATTGCTGAAGCCCTTATGATGACTGGAGATATGTGGAGAAAATTAAAAATAAACTTAGATAAAATTGAAGATAATCAATATGATGATCAATGGTATGAATTAAAGGCACATGTAGAATATAAAGGAAAGAAATATATACAAAGGGACAGTTCATATCATCCAGATGGGACACGGGAAATAAACTACCATTTGATTAGAGACGCAACAAAATTTTGTAACGAAATATACTGTAAATATTGTAAAAAAACAAGAGTTCCAATACTTGTAGGTACATATCAAATAGCATGTTCTAAATGCGGGTACGGCTTAACACCAGACTTTTTTACAGAAGAGGAATTAATATACTGGCTTAAAGAAGGAGAAGAATTAGATGTAGAAAAGAGTAACAATGAAGAATTAAAAAAGAAGCAGATAAAGATATCTATTCAAAGATTCTATTGTATTTGAAAAATAGACTTTAAAAGAGGAGATAAGAAATAGGGCAATATAATCATTTAATAGAGGAAGTTGAAAAAGAAGGGGAAAATTTTAGGATTAAAAACAATTTTTATAACTAAAAATCGTGGACTTCGATGATTTTTTAATTTACAAAAAGAGGGGTCACTAAAAGTAAAAATAATATTATACTTTTAGTAATAAAACATGTTTTATTATATTTCTAATTATTTATGCTATGCTTAAAAATTTTCTTCGATATTTTGTGGAATTTCAAGAGTTTCGGCAGAAAGACTTCCCGTAACTGTAATATCTATTTTTGGGTCAGATTTATTAATTATAATTCTTCCAGAGTTTTTAAGTATGCTTAAATCATCCCAAAAGTCAAAAGAAATTAATTCTTCTTGCTCATTATTATTGGATTTTTGAATATTGTAAATATAAATAGTTGGATTTTCATTTTGCAAGGTATTAATCATATTTAATAGCTCTTTACCATCTATAGGTTTCCTGTGTTTTTTTTCTAAAATATAAATGAGTTTTAATAAAATCCCGCAAGGGCTTTTTGTTAACATTCAATTCACATTCTTTTATTTTTTTTTATCTTAATATAATTTAAAACTTATTTAAATTTAAATGGTGATTAAATTTTTTAATAAACAAATACTTATACTCTATACAAATCGTATTATACTAATTATATAATACATTTTCTATTATATAAAATTATCTCTATACAACACATTTAATAATTAACATATCATAAATATTATTCTAACAATTGGAATTGAGAAAATTTCTAATAAATTTTTCCGTGTTAAATAATGAAAGGAGAAGAATACTATAAACTTTTAGAATGTATCATAAGAGAATATAAGGATGGAGAAGAATTCTTACCAGCGGATGTTGAAAAAAAAGGAGGAATGAAATATGTAACAGTTAATAAATATTTAAAAAAACTAATAACCAAATATCCTGAGTGTATCAAAAAAGATGTGAGAAGACGTCCTTATGAATTCACGTTACTAAATCGTAATTTATTAATTGAATCTCTAATAAAAGATTTTATCCCTGGATTTTTAGAAAAATATATTACTATTAGAATAAATTTGGAAGAAGAATAGATTAAAAACTAAAAAAAAAAGGTTTATTGTTTTATTAAAAGCGGTTATTCAAATAAAAAATGAAGATTAATTTTTCCTATTTTTTTTGTTTCTATAAGCTTAAATATTTTTAAAACTGATCATAAATTATCAGTTAGATTGAATATACTGATTACAATGAACTATAATAAAGTTATAATTACTATCTGTAATAACAAAAACAAGGTATATTCAGTTCAATTTTTTATTTTTATAACATTAAATTTTGCTATTGTATCTATCTTCCCCGAAATTGTTATCGCATTGGAATTTTTTTCAAGAATTTTATTCTTTTTTATTATACCAATAGGGTCATTAATTTTTTTGTCATTCTTTATCAAATATTTTATAAATTTAATTTGCTATAAAATAATTATAGGTAATATTAAATTAAATTCAAAAATCGATGACCAATGTTATTTATATGCTGGTGAATTAAAAAAAAGAAATATAAAAGAGATAATAAAAGACTTGAGAAGCTATCTTCTTCTTGAAAATTATGAAAATTTATTACGAGATTTTGAAGATGAATTAGATTACATTTTAAAATATATTAAAAAGTTAGCATTAGAATAGAAATTGATTCAAAAATATTATTGATTTAAGTATGGAATTAGAAGATATATTGAATTTACTCAAAAAATTTAATTATAATTGGTTTGATTTTCCAATTGTTCAATATAATAAGGACTTTCAATATAAAGATATTGCAAAAATTCCTTTTTTTAGTAAAACAGAGGTAAATAATTTACCTAATGAAATAAATTATCTATGTAGCCAAAGAGTTTTTCAAAGATTAAATTATATTAAACAGTTGAGTTTTATTTATCTTTTTTATCTTGGAGGTTGTCACACTAGATTAGAACATACTTTGGGAACTTTATGTATTGGTAAGAGGTATTTAGAAAATATAAAAGAGAATAATGATGTTGAGCTTGAAGATTTTGAACGAATTGGTTTATATATTGCATTATTTATTCACGATTCATGTCATGGTCCATTTGGTCATAGTTTAGAATTAATAAAAAAATTCTTAGTACCTGAAAATACTTCCAATGAGAGGATTGATAAAATTTTAATAAGGAAATATTTGGAAGACCCAGATAATTCAATTAGAAAAGCATTAACTCAGATTAGTCCGATAAATATCGATAAATTTATCCAATTTCTTATGAATCTGTTTGATAACAATTATAATAAGAAAACATTTTTAGTAGAAATTCTAAATTCTCTTGTCGATGCTGATAGATTAGATTATATTCCAAGAGATCGTCATCATATTGGAATTTCCTCAAATATAAAACCAGAGAACCTTACAGACCTTTTTTCAACCATTAAAATTATTGAAGTTTGGGGTACTCTAAAGAATAAAATAGTATTTTCACATGACTTTAAATCTATAATAGACACTGTTATTGATGAAAGAGCCCATATGTACAATCAATATTATCATGGTGAAAAAAGCAAAATTGCTGATACAATATTACCCCATATTTTTTACCAATTTTTAGATTTTCATAACCTAATATTACATAGAGGGGCTTTAAAAAACCGACAATTGAAATTAGATATAATAGGTGAGATACTAAAATTATCTGATTTTGACTTCATTCGATTCATTAAAATAATTGAAGAACCATGGTATGCTGTAGATTTATTGGAGAATTTATTGGTTGGTCAACTTTATATTAATATAAAGGAATGGAATATTTTTGATAACATTGAAAAAAACAAAAATGAACTTACACATATTTTATCGCTAGCTAATGAAAGAGCAAAAGAGAGAGGTATCGACATTTTAGAGGATAATATTCAGCTAAAAATGGAAATACATAAAGAAATTGTAAGAGAAACATCTAATCTTTCATTTGAAGCCTACCTCTTTCATTTTATTACTAATTGTGTTAAAGAAGTACAAGGAAAGATTTTTGATGTTGAATTGTCATTTTGGAAAGATCATGTCTTAGAAAAAGAGGCTTTACGTAAAAAAATTATTAAAATTGGAGGAGAAAAAACTGGAGACGAGAGAGGAAAAAGTTTTACTGATATTCCTCAGGTATATATAGCTTTACCAAATTATTTTCCTTCTTTTGATGAAGTAATAAAATATAATCAACATCCTAAAGAAGGAGAAAAGTCTGTACCAACATTAATATATCATCCAAATAAAGAATTTATTGAATCAAATATAGAAAAATATTTTGATAAGAGACCAATACCGCAACAAGTGAAGAGTTATTCGTTATATTTGTTAATACCAGACTATTTAAAAGAGTTTGAAAGCTATATTATTGAAGTATTCGAAAAATATGTAAAATCATTAGACTGGTGGAATTTGGAATAAAATTCGGTTTCTGAAATTTCATCTCAGTACTATTGTTTTATTCTCAACTTTCTTTAATGAACTCCCTATGATTAAAAAATTTGCCTTACAATTTTTTATTTTCACATCTTAGTAGGTATAAAATGCATGTGTGGGTAAAATTATTAGAAAGTGATGAAAAAAACATTTCTTATTTTATTAAATTCTTTTTAAAACATGGAACTCGGATATTTGTCAAGATTTTATTTAAAGAACTGTTTGAAAATGCTGTGTATATTGGCAGTACGAGAGCTGTTACTCCAGAACCATTTTCTCCAGAATGGAATTCAAATTATTATAATTTCTAAAGAATTAAAATATGTAATACGATTTAAAAAGTGAGAAATTGAATTACAGAGATTTAGGGCTAATTTTTTAATTTCATATCGTATGACAAATTATCATATTATTGTAATACATAGAATCATTTCTTTTTACATCTGTATTACGAAAAAATGAATTTGTATTACAATTAGGCAAATTATATTACATAGATAATCCTGATTAAGAAACGGGGGGATCTAAAAAGGTTAAACTTATTATATACTTAGCAAAATAGATAATATTAACAAAATGTCAAAAGTAAAACCATTATCGTATAAATATTCATTGAACAAAATTAGCAGGAAAACATCAATAAAAATGACAGAATTTGCTAAGGCTGAATATGAAAAATGTTTTAATTGGATACCAGCAGGATCACAGAAAAAATTGTTACTACAACTTTTTTTTGGAACTAAACAATAGCGATCTTGGAGGAGACATTCTTTATATACAACTTTATTTTAGATCTATAAATAATTAATATCGGACATTTTTCATCTAATTTCTATTTAATTAAAGGATCTTTTAAATAAATCTTTTTTCAGATATTGCAATTGGTGAAATAATTGAAATTATAAGCCAAGTCTTAAATAAATAATGAGTTCCCATCATAAAAACTAAATCTTTATCATTTAATATCCAATTAAGAAACTTATCATTAAAATCTTTTTTAATCGCCTCAATTGAATCTTTCTTTTCTAATTTCTCTTTAAAAAAATACCAAAAATTGATGTCCTCACACATAATATTATGTCCTGAACAAGAAGGGGAATTTAAACAAGAAAAACTGAATTTAACTACATAAGGAACATAATATTCACCTATTCTTCCTCCAAAAAGAGTGAGTTGTGAATCTAAATTTGCCTTTTTATCTTTTCGGTTTTCTGATTTATCAATTATGCTTTTTTTGATTTTAGGTTTAATAAATCCTAGACTTATGTTCTCTTGGTTTTTTAATTCTGATAATTCCTCTAAAGATGTTAATCTTTCATTTATTAATTGGCAAATTTCTTGAGGAGATGCTGGTTCGACTATTCTAATTGATTTAAAGTCTATTTTATAACTTTCTTTTCTATGATCGCCTTTTCCTTTACGCTCATATACTATCCAATTATAATTTTTAAAAAAATTTATGTTTTTTAGATAAAATCTAATGGGAATTGGAAAGATTCGCCTTAATTCTCCAGATTCAGTTATACCAGCCATACAGATTCTATAATAATATTTCTGACTAAAATCTGGATAAGTTCTACATAAGAGTAATAATTTTTCTCTTACCAATCACTCTCAACTTAATATATTACTTTACTTCCTTCCTTCTTAATGCCCATAATATTAAACGATTTCCATACTGAAACCTTATCATTTGTAAATGTTAAAGTATCTATTTGAATAAAAATTTTAGCTTGAACCAAACAAAGATAAAAAATATAAGGAGTTAATACCTTACTTAGATCCTAGAACAAATTGGATAAAAAAAGGAAGTGAAAAAAAAGATGAGTGAAGATCAAGAAGAATTAGAAAAAAAGGCAATGGAATTAGAGAAAGAAATCCACGAATTAGAGAAACAAAAGATGGAAATAGCGAAAAACATTATAAAAGATAAAGTTGGATACAAGGATTTTAAGGATAAAATAAAGAATGTATTAAAAGCATCAAAAACACCTTTAACTTGGACACAGATTAAAGAAAAAGCAGGGATTACACAGAAAGTTCCATACAATAAATATGTTCTTCAAATGGAAAAGGATATTGGTCTAAAACGAGAAAAAAACGAAGAAACGAAACAAATTCTATGGAGTATTTAAAAATGAAACTAAAAAGAAGTGAAATATGGAGAATAGCAGAAGAACTTGGGGGAAATGGAGTATCTTATTTAACTGTAGATTATTCAATATCTTCAAAAGACATAAAAATATTATCAGATTATTTTAGAGAGAGATTTGATGCAAAATATCTTGGAGATTTTCATATAAATAAAGAGGGAAAAACTTATACAAATTTATTATTTAAACAAATTCAAGGAAGTGCTGGTGATGTTATTCACGATTATACAGTTATATCTCCTAATGAAATAGAAATTGTTGAAGATGTAGAAATAGTATATGAAGAATTTGAATTAATAGTGACAAGTTTACTAACTAAAACAGCTGAAGGATTAACTTGGGAAGAAATTAAAAAACAAGGAGATCTTCCTCAAGAAGTACCAAAGAATGAATGGATTAAACTATTAGAAAACAGAATGGGAATAATACAAGAAAAAATTGGGAATAAAATTATATGGAGGTTCAAAAAATGAAACTAAAAATTGCAAATATTGATGTTGGTTTTTTTGCTATAAGAGAAAAATTCAATGAAGAACATGTGAAAGAAATTGCTGAAAGTCTTAAGATAGATGGGCAATGGAATCCTATAATAGTCAGACCAAAAGAAGACGGAAGATATGAACTTATAGCAGGTCATTATCGTGTACAAGCAGCAAAGGAGTTAGGATGGGATGAAATTGAAGCTACAATTAAAGATTTATCTGATGATGAAGCTGATATTTTATCATTAAAGACCAATTTAATGCATTCTGATATGACAGCCACAGAAAAAGGAAAAGTTATAAATAAAATTATAACAAAATATAGAATTACTCAGGATGTGTTAGCAGAAAAACTGGGAATAAGCCAATCTCAAATTAGTCAACTCTTAACTTTAGCATTATCTTTGCATAAAGATGTCTCAACTGCTTTAAGTAACGGTGAAATTAACTACTCTGTTGCTACAATCATAGGTTCATTAGAAATTAATAAACAACCAAAGTTCTTGGAAATCATTCTGGAACGAAATGTCTCTAAGTCAGCAGATGCAAGCAAGTTAAAAGCAAAATTCCTAAACGATACAATCTATACAATTGGTTATCAGGGTAAAAAATCAATTGACTTCATAAAAGTACTCCAAAATAATGAAATAAAAGTTCTTATTGATGTTAGAAATTCAGCTAAATCAACCATGAAACCAGAGTTCAGTAAGGATGTCTTAAAACGAGAGTTAGAACGAAATAAAATAAAATATCGACATTTTCCAGAATTGGGTATTCCTTTTGTAATTCAAGCTCCATATAAAGATGGAAAACTTTCAGTTGATTGTTTAAAGCAATGGTACAAATGGCAAGTAGAAGATAGTGATAAAGTTAATTTTGACAATGTAATAAAATATTTAAAAGAATCAGGGAAACCAGTACTAATGTGTATGGAAAAATACGCAAAAAAAATGAGAGACCAGAAATATGCTTGCCATCGAGACATTTTGGCTAATATGATCTTAAATTATACAACCTTAGATGTATTGCTTAAATTCGAAAAGAGAATAGATTTATAGATGAATTAAAAAATGGAAACTAATGAATTGATAAAAAAGATTGGTAATGATAATCCAGAGATAAAGGAACTAATTGAAAAAGCATATGAGAAAGTACAAGCAATGGATAAAGTAGATGGTACAACTGAAACTTATTATAAATTTGGATATACTTCTCTTGTTGATTGTCAAGTTCATGGAATAGGTAATGTCAAATCGGCAATTATAGCAGGACTTAGTATAATTCAACAAGGAAATCTTAAAGATGGTTTAGATTGTATTGCAGAAGCACTTATAATGCTGGGAAATCTATGGAGAAAATTAAAATTAACTTTAGAAAGACGATGTGACTTCACTAGAAGAGAAATATTAGATAAAGATCATAAATTCAAAGGTTTAGAGTGATTCTAATGAAATGTGGAAATTGTGGAACTGAAAAAGGTCTAATAATGAAAATGGAACTCTATAAAGATGGTGTTAAGTTTGATGCTGGGATAATAGATACTGATACTATTATTATATGTAGAGATTGCATATTAAAAATGATTCTTAATATGGAATATAATGATACTAATATTGAAGGGATTGATTATGGTGGTGGTGAATTAGATGAATTTATGGCAAATTTTCTCGGGGAAACATTATATCCATAAAAAATAAATTCTAAATTCTTATTTTTTTAATTTTTAATGTAGGTGAATTGAAAATGGTAGAAAAAGATAGAGAGAAAAGATTTAAAGAAGGGCATGAGAAATGGTTTAAAGAAAAAAAATATAGAGAATCTTTAGAATGTTATATTTGTCATAGTAAGCTTGTTTTAGAAGGTATAAAAATCGAGTTTTTTGTAAATCATTGTCATTACGAAAGGCATAATAAAATAACTATATGTATGGAATGTTTAGATAAGTTTAAACATATTATAAATCTCCCAAGAATTACAGGAATTAGAATTATGTAGTAAAGAAATATATTATTAAATAGGTGTTTTTCTGAGCTGGGTAAAAGAAAAAATAACGATCCTTATTATGTCAACGCCAGAATCAAGCTCAAAATATGGTCATGTTATTTGCACAGCAGGGATTAACGAAGATAATGAATGGAGACGATTATGGTCTATTACACCACAAATTAAAAAGAAATATAAAATAAAGCGTTGGGATATTATAGAAGCAAATGTCCGAACTACAAATGACCACCGAATAGAGACTCGAAAAATAGATGAAGACTCAATAAAGAACTATGCTCATATACATGATTGGAATCACAAAAATATAATAGAAAGTATTGCAGATAATTCTCTTGATGACATCATAACTGCGGGAAGAAGTATTGGAATCCTTAAACCAAATATTAAAAGATTGAAATTGCTTCCATCAACAACTAAAGATGATAAGAGTTTTGGAAAAGTATTTCCGAAATATCATTTTAAATGCGATACCCAATGTTCTATGTGTAGTAAACAATATAAATATCATAGAATGAAGTGTAGAGATTGGGGATCAAATGTTCTATGTCGGAAAGTTAAGAATAAACCTAATGGGAATGATATTATAAAGCAAAAACTATTTGATGATATGAAGAATAAATTTGATACTTGGTTTGGTGTAGGAACTCATAGAAGATGGCAAACTTGGATGATTGTTGCATTATTTTGGTTTAAAAAAAGTGTTTAATCAAACAAGTATTTATTTAAATGCAATAAAATGATATTGTATTTGTAATTAAATTTTATTGGAGTCCAATAATTACAATAATTACACTTATTTCTCTGATTTATTTAATTAAATTATTGATTTTAATATTTTTATATTAAAAAATATTAATTTTAAATAATTATTATGATATAAAATTAAAAATCCAATTATGTTTATCATTAATTGAATTCTTTAACATTTTAATAGACTAAATCCATCATTACAATTAAGATTTAAGAATTTTAGTTTTTAAAACACTAAAAAATCAAAAACACCAATTTTCAAAAACCATATCATTTCCAATAAGAGTTTTGAATTTACATACTCAATTATTAAATAATTTATTTTAACTCAATTTTGGTGATATTTCAAAAAGAACAAAAAATAATTAATTATTTATCACTAAAATTTTATACCTTATGGTAATAATATAATTTCCAATCGTAGGGATTGAACTCGTTGTAATAATTATCAATTACCGCATAACCGTTAAGAACCATAGCATAATTCACATTTAACACATGGGTAGAGTTATGTCTTACATATACTACACATATCCAACGGTCATAATAACCCTTTCCATATATATCATCTATATCTACATATACAAACTTATCGTATATTAAAGAACTTAGATAATTCTCGGCGTTTATATCAGATTCGGGGGCGTCAATATCGGCTAAACGGACACGGTCTCCATCACTTAAACCGCTCTGGTCGTATGTATCACCATCAACAATATTATATACCGTCCCTGAAGCATCAATCTCTATTTCTGAAGCTGCTGGTGATGGAACTTCATGTGGTATACTAAATAATACTACTGATATAAAGATACCTACTATTCCAATACTTATAATTAATATAAATATTATTACTACCTTTTTCTTATCCATTCTTATTTTTCATCTCTTTATTAAATTTCTATTGGTGTTCTGGAAGCCAGAGCATATTTACAATAAAAAACTATTTAGATTTTACTTGTTTTAACATTCTTATTGAATCGTTCTCTTTCGTATTTGTATTTACTGTCTAATTCATCTCTACAAATAATTTGGATTGTATGACCTGTATGTTTATTATCGAATTTATTTTCTCTCTTTTGAGAAATTGGATTATCGGGAAAGATTATTATATATTTTTTACAACGAAAGCAAACTTTGGCTTTGGATTTTCCAATCATTACAAATTAACTCTCAATCAAGTGTTTAAAGATGTAATAAATTGGCTTAACTCACATCTCTAAGATCTAAATACCTATCACTAATTTTTTTTTCTGTTTAATGAGATCTAAGATATTATATCGAAAGTAAAATAATCACCACAATAATTACAAATGAGATAAACCCGATACACCATAATCCATAAAAATATGTATTATATTTCGCTACTTGAGCGTTTTTCTCATTACTGATTTCCTTTCCACAATTTGGACAATTTGATGGAAGGTCTCCAAACAAAAAATTAGCCTTTATAAATGGATTAACCTTAGGATAGATTTTCGCCCCACAGTTTTCACACCTAGGCCTTTTAAATTTCATTTTTTTTAAACTCATATAATTTGTGATTTAGATAATTTATTAACATTTTGACAGTTTAGTCATATTTTACATAACTTAACTGATAGTTCTATAGAAAATTACATAATATGCTCTATAAAAGTAATAATATAACAAA
>JAHLWJ010000054.1 GCA_019057975.1 Promethearchaeota archaeon
TATTTTTTTCTTGTTCTTTTCAATAACACGATTTAATAACAATCTATTAAGGCAATTCTAATAGTTTTTAGTACCTTGATTTCACTAAAATAATAATAAACATAATAATTCTAATTTCAAAAAAAATATATGTCAAGATTTTCATTAATTACAAAATAATAATATTTAGTTTTTCGGGTTTATTTTAATTTGCTTAATATAGAACAGAAGTCTGCTTATCCATATATTACTAAATTTAAAAAAGAGCCATTTAGATCATTTGTCAATGTTAAAAAAAGAAATATTGGGAACTATTATTTAAGGGATTTTAACAAATTAGTTTCATTTTATAATTATTTCAAAGATAATTTACTAAATGAGCCTAACTTAACCCTAGAAAATGTGTTTTGGTTTACCTTATTTAGGAAATATACTAAAGAAGAAACGAAAGAAGTTAGAAATGAGATCTTTAGATATATAAAAAAGTGTGAAATTAGACAATATGAGCAATTAGGCTTTAAACTTTCACTAGATCCTCAAAAACAACCCGATATTTACTCCACTTATTTAGCATTAGGTAGCTTGAAAAGTCTAGGTCTTTTAAAAGAGTATTTTTCTTCTGAAGGTTTGAATCATATTAAGGAAGAGATTAAAAACTTTATTTTATCACTTAGGAAAGGAAATTCATTTCTACATTGTCATGATAAAGAGTGTGTTATCTGTAGAGTAATTTCTCCAGCAAGGACTCTATTTTACGTATTAGAAATTTTCACGCTTTTAGGAGTAGATATTCGAAATAGTAGAGAACAATTCCGTTCATATATCGGGGATAGTAAAAAAAAGACCCAGGCTTTAATTTATAAATTTTTATGTTTGAAATATTTGGATTTAGAATCCGAAGTCAAAGATAAGGAAGTCCAATATCTTCTTCAATTTCAAAAAGATACTGGTGGATTTGGTTTTAATCAAACAGAAAATCTTAATGAGACTTTTTGGATAGTATATATCCTTAATATTTATTCATGGTTATTGGATTATAATCCTTCAGGTGTGTATTTTTATATCAATAATAAATTAAATGAAGTCTTAAGTAGCGAAGAAAATTGGACCACTATTCAATTGATGGAAATTTCAAAACTGATAATTCTTTTATCATTAATTTGGAAAAAGTTTATTGGTGAAATAGAAAGAGTATTGTTTAAAGAATTAGAAAAAGAAAATTATGTTGACTTAAACCAATTAAAAACTACATTTGGATTATCCAATGATATTGAAGACCTCATCTCATATATTAATCTTAATTATAATTTTAATATCAGAATTTTAGATAATAATATTGAATTTAAAAATTATATGCGAAATCTTAGTAGAGGGAAACAGAAATTCATTCAGAAGTTTTATAATCAAATTAGCACTAAGAGTATTGTTTCTCTTTCAGATATATTTAAGAGAAATAGAACTTTGAATTTGGAACATCTCAAGCTAAAAGAAGATATTTTTCCTATCATCAAGGATATGATTTCGAGAAATTTCTTCAAGGGAAATATTAGAACTAAAAAAGGTTTCCTAGCTAAAACAAAATATAACTTTTATTTAAGTTACATTTTAGAAAAAGTGATTGTGTCAGACACAGAAATAAATACAGAAAGAATTTCGGAGGAAAAAGAGAAATTAGAGGATATTAAGAATGATATATATAATATGACTTTAAAACTTAAAAATATTGGAAATCAAATAAGGGAAGAAATAGATAGTTATCTTTTAATTGATGAAATCGATTATGCCAAGAAAAGATTGAAATTTGTAATAAGAGATGCCATAATGGAAGCTGACTTCCTAAATGAAAACATTGAAAATTCATTTAATGAAATTTTATATTATAGTAATATCCGTGCCATATTAGGAACTGAAATAGCTCAATGGAATAAAGTATATTCCACTCTACAAAATGAGCTAGTAGAAGTTGATTCTTATCTTAAAGGTAAGATCCAGGAAAAGGAAACAATAAGAAATCTAAAGAGATTATTGGAAAACTTAAATGAAAAGCTTATTATAATAGAAGAAGATTTAAAGAAAAAATTAGATGCGTTTAAGAAGCTTTTTAGTGAAACGCTCGAGAAAGAATATATTGAAAACAAATTTAATCTAATTATTCCTCAATTGAATCAAATATTTGATAATATTAGCAAGTATGATAAAGTAATATTTAATATATCTCAGCAAATCACGACAAAAGAAAATGAAATAGTCGAAAAACATAGAGAAATAATTAACAAATGGGTAGTGATTAAAGAAAAATTCGAAAACGACTATCAATTTTATCATGAGGGTTTTCAATTTTTTAAGGCGAACTTAAAAAAGATCATTGTAATCAATGAAAAGTTGAATAATGATATTTCAGAAATCGGTGAAAGTATTAAAAGTAAAATAGTAGAAAATCAATTTCAAGAGGCTTTCGACGTTATTAAAAAAGAATCTGATATTTTATTAAATGAAAAATTAACTGAAATTAAAAACCTACAATCTACTGTCAAAGATAAGATAAAAGAAAAACAGAAGCTCTATTTACTTTATAAGCATTTACAGGATAATCTTGAAAATTTAGAATCAAGTATTATTGACTCAATAGCTAAACAGTCACAATCTTTAAAAGATAAAGTCATAAAAGAAAGAAATAAAACCGAAATAAAAGATTTTGATGAATTTGTTTCGCAAGAGGTTATTAAATTAAAAACTGAGTTAGCTGATATCAAGAATAAATTTAATCAATCAAATAATTTAAAAATTGCAGATATAACTAAAGAATTTGACCTTCTTGATGCTAGTTTTGACAAGACAAATAAAGTATTTGCTAAAAAATTTAACAGTTGTAATAAAAATATAGAAAATTTTGATGAGAAATCCAAATTAACAATCCTTCAGTGGGAGAAATTCACTAGTTTCTTTCAAAATGAGATTTCTGATTTAAAAGATGAATATGTTAATAATATAATTTCGAATAGAATAAATGTTATGGCAGTAGAGAAAAAAACTAATAATATCAGGCTTATGGATTTAAAAGATGACGTTAAACTTTCATGTAAGGTTTTAATTAAAAGATTGAAAGATATGATAGATATTTCAAAAATTAATGGTGAGTTGAATGAAAGTGATAAAACTATTCTGATATATACGGATTTTTATTATTTAAATAAAGAATTAAGAAATCATCTTGAAAATAAATTATTAAAATTGAACAGAGAAAGAGTTGGTAAGATATTAGCCCTTTATGACTCAAGTATTAGAAACTTAAATCTAAACACAAATATGTTAGAACTTCAAAATAGAATCAGTGATCTAAGAATTTTTGAAGATGATATCCCAAAGAAGTTTTATGATAAAGTAAATGAGCTTCAAATTAATCAAGAAAGGCAAGAATTCCTTGAAACTAAAGAATACTTAGAATCAATAATAGAAAATGATAGAAATGCTATAAATAAAATAAGTATTAACTTAAATCTCTTTAATTCTATGCAAAATTTCATTGAACAGCAATATAATTCACTTAAAATAGAGTTAAAAGAATATTATAATAGGTTTTTAAAAGAATCTGAAGAAAATGATTCTTACAATGATATTCAAGAAGACTTTGGAATTAAGAAACAAGATTTTAGAGAAAAATCAAGGCAAACAGAAGATAACATAGGAAATGAAATAAGAAATACTGCAAATAAGACAGAGAGTTCGAACAAATTAATACCAGAGATAAGAGAAATGTTTGTTAAGAAGAAGAGCGAATATTTAGAGGAATTCATCATTAAAGTAGAAAAAATTAACGATCAAATAGAGATTATGAAAAACGAATCTTTCCGTGAGAAATTAATAGATTTCATAAATAATAGTAAAATTAATTTGAGCCAGTTACTTGGAAATCTTGAAAGAAAGGTAGAAGATAATATAGAAATAAAAGAATTTAAAAAAATTAATGTAATAATTCATAAGAGAGCTAAGGCTATTGAATCAGAAATCAAGGAAATTAAAAGAAATGCCACAATAAAGATTAAAGAATATAATAGACAATCAAAAAACTTTAACCAACTATCTAGATTTGTTTTAGAAGATTTTAATAAATTTATCAGTGAATTTAATGAGATCTTAAATGAAAAAGTAAAATCATTAGAAAGATTAATATTGAAATCCTATATTGAAATGACAATTAAGGCGGTTGCTAATGAATTCTTAACTACAGGTTTCTTAAATAATGAATTAAAAATAAAGAAACAAAACATCCAAAACCATTTATTATTTCTAATAAGTACAGGAGAATTACAGGGCAAGTATGACCCTAGGTTTGGAATTTACTATGAAAATCCAGACATATTAGATGATTTAGACGAAACTGAACTAGAAGTAATAAAAAGCACAAATTTTAAAGTAAATATGGTTATGCGTCATCTCAAAAATTTTGCTAGCCAATATGGAAGTGTAATAGCCTTCTTTGCATCAATATTAACGATTTCATATTATTTATTCCTCTTCAGTGGGGGTAATGCCGCTGTTATTGTTTTCCCTGTATTATTAACGCTCATAGTTTTAGGATTCTACTTTTTAAGAAAGAAAGATGTAAAAATAAACTAACTATTTAATTTTATAAATTTCATTATGAGTTAAACTCATTATTAAATCAATCATAATCCATAACAAAATGAACATAATTCTCTTGCTTTCTAAGATACCCCCGAAAACATGCTTGATTAAAATGGATATAGAACTTCCGATCTACTATTTCTTCCTCCTTAGCAAGCTCTAGTAATTCTTTAAAATCTATTTTATTATTTTCTCCAAAAGTTTTTACCATATTGATTAAAGTTTTTACATTTTTATTCAGATACATTTTCCTTTTACCTTGATGGGGGGGTTTTTTTCCTTTCAATTTCAATATCTTATTTTTCATAGCGGGGAGTTCCATTTTTATTAAATCTGAATAAAAAGTCACACCACATTCCTTTAATTTTTCATAATCCTTACTATTACAAAATTCATCTAATTGGTTAAGGATATCCTCAATAGAACGATTTGCTAAAATTTCTTTTTCTCTTTCTCTTCTTTCCTTAAAATTTTGGATGAGTTTTAAATCGGAACATTTGTTTATATCTTGCTTTGAGAATATAATTGATTTACGTTCTAAATCCTCACTTAATTGTATTTGCTCATAATCTCTTAAAACTGATTTCATAGAACCTTCCTTTCTCCTGGCAACAATGTAGAAAGGAATATCAACAGTATCTTCAGTTACAAGTATATAACATCTTCCGGGGGCATATCTGCCAGTTCTTCCACGCCTTTGAATTAATCTAATTTCAGAAGGGACTGGTTCATAAAATAATATGGCATCTACGTTTGGAATATCCAATCCTTCTTCGGCAACACTAGTTGCAATTAGAACATTGATTTTATCTTCTCTAAATTTTTGTAAAATCTCTGACTGTACTTTTTGAGAAAATCCCATGTCATCAATTTTTGAAGATTGGCCAATAAATTTCTCAATTTTTAATTGATTTTGAAATTCATCTTTTAGTTTATTCTTTAAGAATTCTGCCATCTCTCTAAACTGTGTAAAAATAATGATTTTTTTATTGTTAAATTCCTCTATTTCTTCACGTATGATTGAAATAATCTTATTTATTTTTGGATGAGTTAAATTTGATAAATCTTCTTCTTCAATTGCAGAATTAACAAAATTAAAATGTTTTGAATTCACTATTCTCTTTGCAGATAGTATCCCTTGTTCAGCTCTATATTTAATTCTCTCTAAAAAAGACATAAAAAGTGAAATGTTTTGAGTTTCAATTAAATCTTTAGCATGTAGTAATGAAATACAACTTGAGCAATATGAATATACTGCATTAACATCAATATCATTTTCTTTAATTATATCAATTATTTTTGGATCCTGATAAAACAAGTAGTCTAAATACTCTTCTTCTGAAAGATGATCTTTTTCATATCTGAACGAAAGAGTTAAATCATGTGTAATTCTCAGAAAATCTAATTTTGAGTAGTATTTCTTGTAGGGGTTAATTAACTTTCGATCTATAAAGAATCTTAAAAATTTGCTAAATAAGTTTTGCCAAACTTGGCTTAATTCTAACATTCTTGTCGGTAGGGCCACTAAATTTATGTATGTGTCTATGTCATATATATAATCTTTAACATCCTCATCTTCATAATTTCTAAAAACAATATTCTCAATATGCAAATTATCACATATTAATTGAATACGCTCATAATCTTTTCCTGGTGATGCTGTTAATCCCAAAATCAATGGATCATTACAAGTGTTAATATATTCTTTTGAAATTAAATTATAAGAGTAATTTCCTTTTGTTTTATGAGCTTCATCGAAGATGATTAATGAAACGTGCCTTAAATCATAACGTCCTCTTATTAAATCATTATTTATGACTTGAGGCGTAGAGATGATGATCTTTGCTTTTTCAAATAAAAGGATCCTCTTATCTGGTGGTATCTTACCTGTGAATGATATGATTTCTTCAGAATTAATGTTAAGAAACTTCTCACAAGAAGCTTTATGCTGAGAAACTAAGGGTCTGGTTGGAGCAAGGATTATTGCTTTTGCCCTCGGATATTTTTTTAGAGAATAAGCAACTAATAAAATACCAATAATTGTTTTTCCTAAGCCTGTTGGTAAAACTACTAAAGAATTTTTATTCTTACAACTATTTATGATATTATTTTGATAATGTCGATAATGAACGATATCTCTTTTAAGATGTGGTCCATTAAAATACTTCTTTGATTCAATTTGCATATTATAGAGAGAATGAAATTTTTTCCTTTTAAAACCAATATCGCTGTAGGATTTTTATAAAAGAAAGAAATTCGAAATATTATCAAAAAACCATTTACTTTCAAAGATATGTTACCAGCGTGGCTGAGTTTTGTCATCATTATTGGCATAGTCATGATTCTTTCTAAGTATGAGTTAGGCCTTACACTTTCCTTAGGAGCTGTAGGTTTTGCCATTTTGGCTGGTGCTGACATCTTACAATCATTGATCAATGTGGTAACAAATCCAACTATTCTCGTATTGATGGTTATCGTTACACTTATATCTATCTTAGGGGGGATTATGGAGGAATCTGAACTAATGTTGGAGATGATTCAAAAAATGCGTGTCTCACGAAAAGCTTCTCTCATGGTCATCCCTGCCTTATTTGGCTTATTACCCGTACCAGGAGGAGCTTTGATGTCAGCTCCTATTGTAGAACAGATTGATTCTGAGGAAGATTCAAGTAAAAAAGTATCAATCAATGTTTGGTATCGACATATGCTAATCCTGATTTACCCTTTATCTTCTTCATTGATTTTAGCAAGCATTCTTACTGGTATTAATCTTTACATAATAGTAATTGGGTTATTGCCTTGTTTGATAATAATGTGGTTAGTGGGATATTTCACGTTGATTAAAGATGTTTCTCCTTTTTCAGAACAAGGGGAAAGAGATCTTAAGAGAGCACTTCATAACATGCTTCCAATTATTATCGCCCCAATAATAGATTTTATTGGTAGAACATTTTTTAACCTGCGTGTTCCTGAAATATTTCTTCTTGTTGCCCTTGTTTTTAGTATTGGGTTAGCTTTACGATTTGGAAGCATGAAGTTCTCAAGTATTAAAAATATATCGAAAAGAATGAAAATTTGGCGTTTTCCATTGATAATATTTTCCATGTTTATATTTTTAGAAGTGTTTATTCTTTCTGGTGCTCCAGATGAAATAGCTAGCTTAAATTTATCAGTCTTTCTTTTAATATTAATTGGATTCTTTTTAGGTTTTGCAACAGGACGGATTCAATTACCAATATCAATCTTAATTCCTATTTATCTCGTGCAAAATGCTGTTCTTACCATGCCACTCTTAAATTTTATTTTTATCTACGTTTCAATTTCTTTAGGATATCTTATCACCCCAATCCATCCATGTGTTGCATATAGTACAGATTATTTTGAGACTGATTTCAAAAAAGTCGTAAAGATCTTAGGAAAACCAATTTTTATTTCTTTTACCCTATTAATTGGTTTTTATTGGCTCTTCTTTTTATTAATATAATCTTTTAAGAAGTAAATACCTCAAATTATCAATTTTTTATAAATCATAATCAACAATTCTAAAAGTTAAGATGTATTGTTTCAATGAATATTCATAAAGTATGATGGGTTGTTCGACATTTCTAAAGAAATAATTGACATTCTTTTACTTATCCCGTGTTTTAATGAAGAAGAAAACATTGAACATATATTAGAACATCTCCGTGATGTAAAACAAAATTTGCAGAAAAGAAGCGAATTTAATTTGGAAATTCTAATCATCAATGATGGCTCTACTGATAGAACCAAGCAAATTTTGGAGAATAACAATCAAGATTCTCTTTTTACTTTTATTAACTTCAAAGAAAATAAAGGTTATGGCTATACACTTATAAACGGTTTTAAATACGCTAAAAAAAAGAATTTTTCCTGGATAATATCGTTTGATATGGATGGTCAACATGAACCTAAATGTTTTTACAAGTTTATTGAATTAATCCTTGAAAAACCATCAGAACAAATTATTTCTGGTTCAAGATATAAAAATTCAGAACTATTCTGGCAGAAACCATGGAAAGATAGATTTCTTGTTAATACGATCATCACAGGAATTCTCAATACTATCGGACTTTCTATTACAGATGCATTTTGCGGATTAAAGGCATATGAATGTAATGCAATTAATGATTTAGAATTGGGGATAAACGGATATGAAATACCCATCGAAATCTGGATTAAAGCAATGAAAAACGGATATGTAATTGTTGAAAAAGGAGTTCCAGTAATATATAAAGATAGAGATGCAATTTTAAAAAATGCAAAAGATAGCTTTTTGTTTAAGAAAGGAGAAGAAAGAATTGAAAAATATATTCAGTTAATTGAATCACTCATCAAAACTCCTTTAAAAACAGATATTAATGTTTTTAAGTCAATTTTTTCAAATTATTTCAATAGTGTGGATGATATTAATAAATATAATTATAAAAAAATACAAGAATCAATATTTACAAAAATTAGAAAACTTGAAGCTTAGCAGGTAAAAATGGACCTTAAGTTAGATATTTTAGTTATCGGAGCCCATCCAGATGATGCAGAAATCGGATGTGGAGGAACAATTGCCCATTATAAGAAAAGAGGTAAAAAAATAGGGGTTTTGGATTTATCAAATGGAGAACCCACCCCATTCGGTACTGTTGAAAAAAGAATGGCTGAGGCAAAAGCAGCTTCTGAAATTTTACATCTGGATATAAGAGTTACTCTAGACATGAGAAATAGATATATTGAAAATACAATAGAGAACAGAAAAAAAGTTTCTGAAGTGATTAGAAAATATAAACCAAATATTCTTATTACCCATCCCTCTAATGATTGGCACCCAGACCACATAGCTTGTCATCAAATTGTAAATGCAGCCAAATTTCAAGCAAAACTAACAAAAACTGAATCCAAATATTCTGAATTTTCCCCAAAATATACCTTTTATTTTGATCATTCACATTTAAAGGATAAGAATCGAAAATTGGACTTTTTAATCGATATTTCTGATTCTATCGAAGAAAAAGTAAATGCCCTTAAAGTCTATAAATCACAGTTTGTTGATAATAAGAAGTATTTAAGGATTTTTGATTATATAAGAGAACGTGCAGGCTTTTTGGGATATCAAATTGGTGTAAAGTACGCTGAAGGATTCATTAATTCTGAATATTCAATGGTAGATTTTGAAAACTTTAAATTTTAGGTATAATAGAGATGTCAAACGATAAATTCGAAGATCCATTAAAATATTACCTGTTATATGCTTTAGAAGGACAAGAATCTTGGATTTCTGAAGGTATGAAAGATCTTATACCCCAATCTATGAGCGATGCTATTTTCCTTGCCAAAAAAATAAACAGAGGAATGGAAAAGGACAATGAAATAAAATTAGCATTGGGAAAAATTTTCGAAAACACAAATAATAAATATAATCTACTGACTGACAAAGCTAAGAGACATTTGGAAAATTTTCTTACAGATAATAATAGTCTGAGTTTAGAAGTTTCACATCAACCTAAATTTTTAGGGGGGGAAAGGTTTCTTTTTAACAAAATGGCATGCGGAGCAGCTTTTGCGAATCTTGATAATTGTATAATTCCAATATTTTACGTCGCTGATTATGATAAGGTCCATTCTGAATTAATAAGAACCAAATTTTCGCAAAGTGATTCACCTAATGGATTTTCGATTTCAATAAAACCTGAAATAGAAAAGGAGTTTCTTGATATGAGAATTAGAAATCTTCCGCTACCATCTCTGCCTTATCTCTTGGAACAGTTTCAAGAAATTAGAAAAAAATACATTAATTCTATTAATTCCTGCTTAGAGGATAATTGGCATAAAAAACTATTAGAAGAGCGATTAGAGGAAGCGCTTCGGTTAATCAAAATCGCACATAATAATGCAGAAAACTATACAGACTGGTTTATCAACATAATTGGGACAATTTCCAATATTATCTTTGATCAAGGCTATCTTTTTATTTCTGCTTCAGATTTGGCATATAAAAAGCTATTAACACCATTTTATGAGACATTATTAGAGAATCAAAGTAAGTATGTTGATACATATTTAGATTTAAGAAATCAATTTATAGATCATCATATTCAACCTCCCTTAAGAGAGATTAGAGATGACTTTGTCCCTTTTTTTTATGAATGCACTAATGAACAGTGTAACTATAAGAGACTAGAATTATCCTGTCAAGATTATACATCCATGATCCATGTTAAATGTAAATGTGATCATTGCGGGGATTTAATAGATTTTAGTCTTGAAAAGGATAAGCCTGATCTTTCTGAGTATGTGTCTTTTTTTACTCCCAGAGTTGAATCCCGTCAATATTTAATCTCAAAAACCATCCAACCAGCAATACATATAGCAGGTACAGGTGAAACTAGATATTATACGATGGGAATCCCTCTGATTAGACATTTTGATAAAGATATTTCTTTACCTGTTATTTATTTTTATAATAAAATAACAATGAATACATTTATCACGAGGAAGCTTGAGCAGGATTTAGTCAAATTAAATATACCAGGATTTTTGGATAATATAAAAAGCCTGATGAAAAATCTTGGGAAGTTTAATCGTTTAATCAATAAATCCGAGGTGTCTGTTATGGAAAGGGCAAAAATAATAGAAATTTTGAATAATTTTCAACCATATATGATGCATATCGAAAATATCTTATTAGAAAACCAATCAACCGATATAGCTTCAGAGGATAAAAATATCATTTCAAGTTATTTAAGTAATATGTTCGGAAAAATCTCTAAGGAAAAACACGGACAAGAGGCAGTATTTCATTGGTTGGATTTATGTTTAAAAAACGGGTTATCTAATTTCTTTAATGATTACTTTCGAATTTACAAACCGTGGCTCCCTCCTGGAACAGAAATCTTTCTGTAATGTGTAGGTCATTTTAGTTTGAAGAACTTAATTGCATTTTCCCAATAAATCTTCTTTAAGACATCAAGAGGAAGATCCAAGCCATTTATCTTCGTATTATTATCATTTTCTGGATCTGGAAAAGGTAATGGTACATCTCGACATGAGGTTTCTAAAATTGCTAGGAAGGTAAAATAACGAGTCCGATAATAATCTGAAATCGGTTTGTTTCGGTCTTGCACAAGATCTGTCCCAAAAAGAATTCTGTCTGAATATTTAATAAAAAACTCTCTGGCTTTTTTTGGATACCTCCCAAGTTCTCGTGCCATCCATCTTGCTGAAGATATATCAATGTAGTAATTTGGATATGATTCAATCCACCTTGCGAGGTTTTCAAGATCTTCTGGTTGACTCCCAAAATGTGCTTGTTGTACCTTTAAGTTAGGAAAACTTGATAAAATCTCCTCAAAATCATCTATATGTTCTCTCTTGGTGCCATATCGACTAACTGGTTGATATACTTTCTCGTACCAAAGATCTGGATCACTAACGTGAATTAATAAAATAAGCCCTAATTCTTCTATCTTGGCGAATATTGACTTAAAAAAAGGATCAGATAATCTAATTTTTGGTGGATCTATTTTGAATTGTTCTCTTACAAAATCTCTCACTCTCGGTCCAAACCAAAATTTAACAACTGGAAATCCTTGTTGATAAATCTTTTCAATTAAATCTAACGTTAATTTAAGGTTTGGCTTTGCTTTAAATAGCTGCCTACTTCTAAAATATTTAGCCAACACAAACTTATCAGGGAAATTTGTTTCTAATTTATCATACCCATTCCCCCAGATGATACCAACTGATTTCTTGATATTAAACTCTTCTCTGAACTTAATTAAATTATGAATACCGTCTATACTCCCTAAATGAACATGAGCATCAAACTTCGGACCATTATACTTAGAAGAGAAAGCTACGTCATCATTAAAGTAGTCTGAAATATATTTTTGCATTCGTAATTCACACTAAAAATACTATTCTTTGATACATCTAAGCAACAGCTTAATTTTCAAAAATCTTCTGTTATCTTGATAATTGATTATATGATTCTTAGCCTAATTATTTTTTGAAAAGAATTTTTTATTCCAATCATCGATCTTCTCAAGAAGAATTTATTTTTTAAAGGTTTTTAATTGTTTTTACTGCTGTTTCTATTATGGAATCACTTACGAATTGAGGAATAACGCACCCGGGAGTAATTATTAATCCCGAACCTTTGAAGTTTTTGTAAACTGAAGAGATCAATGATGAAACTTCTTCAAGATTTGATAAATTTTTCCAGGATTCCGCATTTAATCCTCCGAGAAGTCCTCCCTTAAAGATTTTTCTTGCTTCAGAAAGTTTTGGCACTGTTTGTTGATCATGCCAATTAATAGCGTTTATAGGTAGTTTCGCTGCTAATTTGTAATCAGGATTATCCCCATGGAGATGAAGGACCAGAAAATTATTCTTTTTTAACGTTTTTTTAATGAGGGACTTCATTGGTGTAAATTCTAGTTCTAATCGCTCCTCATCGGTTAATTTATTGTTAAAATGTTGGGTGGCCAAAAATATACCATCAGCTCCCGCATCTAGTGAAGCTTTTGTAAAAGCTGTCATTGTAGAAGAGATTATTTTAAATTGTTCTCCAATTAGTTGAGGATCCTTTCTGTAGTGAGAAATTACATTCGGATCAATTTGGGATGCTACCATAAAAGGGGAAAAAACGGTCATCATGGTTGGTACTTTTCCGTCAACTTCTCGATGAATTAATTTCATTGCTTTAATTTGATTCCCGAATTCGCCACTCGTTACCTCAAGCTTTTTAACATTCTCCCAATCCTCTAGCCTTTCTATTGGATATTTCACGCAAATTCTAGAACCAGAATCCGGATCATAACCTCCCAATTCTGCTCCAAAATCAGTAGCAAAAGCACGACCTGAGATTGAGATTTTCATAATATCAGAATCGAATTTGGTTTGAAAATCCATCTGCGCCTTTAAAAGTTCTTCAGGATTTTTATCGAATTCAGGGAAATGTTTCCAAATTGCGTAGGGAACCTTCTCAGTGGGTTCTACTTTTAAAGCTTTTTTAATTAGGTCGAATTTATCCATTGTATTGTCCTATTTCCTATTAATCTTAAAGTTGAGGTGCTTTATTCTTGTAAATAATCTCATTAGAATCTTAAAAAACTTTTCTATTTAAAGATTCTATTAGAACATATCGGATAATTTAAAAATATTAAAAGAGAAGAAATATTAAAAATTATAATATGACCTTAGAAATGATAAAAAATTGTTTTTAGTTGAGTGAATTATGAAAGGAACATTTAAAATATTATCGGATGCTATTCACGAGCAATACGGCGCTGCAATCACGATGTTGGAGAAAGATTTGAAAAGTTGCCCAAAAGAAGTATGGGATGATAGAACCAGTGGATCCCCATTTTGGCATGTAGCTTATCACGTGATGTGGTTTTTGGATTGGTATCTTTCGGATTCAAAAAAAGCCCGTGAAAGTTTCAAATCGAAATTTGGCGAAGCATCATCGCATTTTGAAGATTTAAATAAAACACCAGAAATAACATTGACATGTGACCAATTACTAGATTACATATCAGATATTAAAGAAAAAGCTAAAAATCGGTTTGAAGATCTAACTTCAGATGAATTAATACAACGTTCTGTATTTGAATGGCACGGAAATAGCGTTTTAAGTTCATTACTTTATAATCTTCGTCACTTAATGCTCCACATAGGAGCTCTTAATTTAAGACTCCATATGAAAGGCGTGAAATTGGAGAACTGGGTTAGTAATCAACGAATTTAATTATATCTCATTAATCTCAATAGAATCTTTAAAAATCTTTCATATTTACAGCTTTTAATTATAATTCTAAACATATTTAAACTATAGAAATGGAATATTTTTTTTACTAAAAATTTTTAAACTTAACATCCTATATTAAAAATTATGCCAGAAAGTATCAAATCTTTGAAGTTTGTATATGATTATGCTAAAACTTTGTTTGAAAAGCGAAAGGATAATCATTTTGAGGAATCTATGAAAAATCCGTTATTTGAAGGGGAGGAGACTGCTCTCAATGTATTTATACATTCTATCACCCTATTAAATTGGGCAATGAAGAAAATGACCAATCCTGATGCAAACAATAAAGACATAGCAATAAAATTAGATCCTGAATCTACCGCTCCTTTGCATGAACAATTATTAGATTTGTTTAATATAGCAATTGAAGCCTATGTGGAGGCAAGAACTAGATATAAGGAAGAAGATCTTAAAAATACATTTAAATCCCCTTTTGGGAGGGAAATGACTTACGAAGATTGGTTTGGATTCATCATACATCACACAATCGGTCATGTTTATCAAGCCTTTAGATTACAAGCAATATATCTAAGACAAAGAGTCTAGTTTTTTTTTCACTTTAATTTTTTTTTCTTTAAGATATCAATAAAAAGGAAGTATTCAAAATCAAGATATGACATTAAAAATTATAATAGATGCATTAAACGAGCAATATGGTGCTGCTGTCGGAATGATGGAGCAAAATTTAAAAAGTTGCCCAAAGGTAGTATGGGATGATAGAACCGGTGGACCTCCATTTTGGCATGTGGCTTATCACGCGATGTGGTTTTTGGATTGGTATCTTTCAGATTCAAAGAAAGCTCGTGAAATTTTTAAATCGAAATTCGGTGAAACATCATCGCATTTGGAACAATTAAATAAAACTCCAGAAATAACTTTGACACCTGAACAATTATTCGAGTATTTATCAGAAATTAAAGAAAAAGCTAAAAATCGGTTTGATAATCTGACAACAGATAAACTAGCCCAACCTTCTATATTTGAATGGCATGGAAAAAGTGCCTTAAGCTCATTACTTTATAACCTTCGACATTTAATGCTCCATATAGGTGCTCTTAATTTAAGGCTACATAGAAAAGGTGTAAAACTAGACAACTGGGTTGCTCATCAAAAAATTTAACCTAGTGATATATTCCAGTTCCATCTTTTTAATATTATTGACACTTTGAAGATTTTCATAGAAATATTGCTTATATAAACTTCCAAGAAAAAGATAAAGAAATCATCTTAAGAATAAGAAGGGATCGACAATTTTCAAAGAATTAATTACTTCATACGAAGCGATCTATTTCATCATAAAACATATCTAATTCTTTTTCTGTAAAGATATGGTCAACAATTTGTTTAAAACGAGGCAAATCTCTGTATTTTTCAAATTCTGGATCAGTTGTTGCCATCCTTTTAAGCTCTGCTTTTTTCCCCCCAACCGAATCTTTAAAATAAGCTTCGGTAGCAAATGTCCATCGTAGAAACTCAAATAAAAAATCTTTCTCTCCCAAAATTGCGGCTATTCGAACTTTTTCCAATAGAGCATAAGGAAACTAATTATCCCAATTTTCAGATCCACAGACACGACTTAAGATTAATCCTGCTTTTAAAAGAAAACCATTTTTCAGAAGTGACTTTCCATATTCTAAAATGTAATCCCCAAACGATGAGTGTTTCTTATAAATTTCCTTATCAAGCTCTAAGATTGCTAAATTCTTTCGAACGATTTTTTCATAATTCTTTTCTTTTACTTCTATATCTGTAGCATACTTAGGGAAGAAATGTAAGTCGTTTCCATCAATTTTCTTTTGATCATTCATTTTTTTACTGTTCTAGTTACCTTAATCAGGGTTAAAATGTTTATCCTTCGATCTTCAAAGGGGTATTTACTTCTAAGCTATTTTTCGAAATAACTAGCTTTCATCCACAAGTATCTATCTTCTCATGGTAATAAGTAGTAGAATGAAAAGAAGAAAAAAAAGATTTTTTAGATTTGAAAGCTTCTCGTCCCTCTAAACTAAATATTTAATTTAATAACTAAAAGGATGTCGTCTTTTACATTGTAATTTTGACATAGGGTTTATTTGAACCATTTATATTTCAATTTGCTAGCTATTGGTAAGGTTTATCAGCGATGTGACTGTCTATAAATGTTGATGATAATGGAAGAATTAAATAACTATAAAAAAATGGGACAAGCCCTGATCGACAAATTAAAGCTTAAAACATACCCCGTTGCTGTTAAAATGATACCTCCAGATGGAGAAGTCACTTCAAACGCCCTTCGACCACACAAAGTATTTGGTCGAGAAGTCCCCGCTTGCATAACTTATACATGGTGTAGACGCTCAGGATTCTCATTTTTCTTACAAGCAAGCGACATCGCATGCAAACCAGCGTCGATAAAATATTTTGGTTTGGAAAAAACAGCAGATCCAAACGATGTTTATAAAGCTTGGGATCGGAAAGCGAGATACAAGAGAAACGCGGAAGCAGAAAAAAAGTCTCGAGAATTAGATGCGACATTAGATTTTGGAGAAATTCAGGGATTTGTAGTCTCACCTCTGAATATGACAATTGTCAAACCCGATGTAGTAATGATATACACTTCACCTTTAAATCTTTCTCACCTGATATTGGCTGCGACCTATGATGGAGAATGCATTACAAGTCATTTTAACGGAATGGAATCTTCTTGTAAGGAAGGAATTGTGAGAACTTATAAAACTAACGAATGTCAAGTTGTCTCACCAGGCATGGGAGATCGGGCATTAGCTGCAGTTCAGGATCATGAAATGATATTTTCAATACCTGAATCCAAATTAGAAATGGTGCTTGATAATTTATTTCTTGCGGGTAAAAAGTTGGGTTTTAAACCTTTTGGAATCCCTCATTCGAATCCAATGTTAACAGCGGGTACTATTTTTGAAAATCCTGTTGAACCGGGAGTGTGGGAATATTTGAGAAAAAGAATTAAAAAATAAGAGATTAGAAAATAAATTAATTGAATGAATAATAAAGTGAAATATATCATGAGTAGTAAAAATAAGACATTAGAAGAATATCAAAAAGCTGGAGAAGAAATGTTCCAGAAATTACATCTTGATTCTTTTCCAGTATCGATAAAGTATATAAAAGATCTTGAAAACAATATCCCTCCGGGAGTCAGAAGACCTATAGACGATGGCGATAAGATGTCTATTTGCCAAGCTTTTACTTACGCTCGTAGATTTAGCCAGAAATTATGCATTACGGCTGCGGATAATTTTTGCACTCCGTCTTCCGTAGCACACGGATGGGTTCCCCTCACGATGGAAGAATTTACAGAATCTCAAGTACGTCAAAAATGGTCAAAAGATGTTCAAGCTGAAAAGAGAAGGGCGGAACACACCTATGCGAATAATTTCAAAAATATCATGGATTTAGCATATCGTGGCGTAATTGTTTCTCCATTAACGGAAACTCCCGTTATTCCAGATGCCATAATGATTTATTGTGATGGGCCGAAATTAACATACATTATCAATGCATTAAACTATGAACATAAACGTAAATATAGAATACAATCAACCTTTGAAGGGTTTGGTGAAAGTTGCGCCAAGGGAGGATTAATGCCTTTTATTACCCGAAAAGCCCAAATTGTCATCCCCGGTACGGGTGATCGCTCATTTGCTGGAATTCAAGATCATGAATTGGGAATTGGAATGCCTGCTAGCTTTATTTTCTATGTATTAAAGAATTTATTTCAAACAGGAGCAGGTCAGGGTTTAAGGTTTCCATTAAGGCAAATACTTCCAAAATTGGATGAAAATTTAACTCCCGGATTTAAATATATGCGAGAAGTTATCGATAAAAAATTGAAAGATAATAATAAAATTTAACTTGAGTTAGATACTCTTCTGAGTACCATTTTTATAAAGCTAATTTCGGGGGGATTTAAGCATTTTACTTGAATCCTTAAGGGAAAAAATACCTTAAATATCCGTATTATAGTATTCAAACCATTAAAAAGAACTTATCCTAGTAATATGATCATAATTTAAATTATTTATTAAGATTTATAGCTCAGAACAAAAGAAATAATAAAAAAAAAAAAGAAAAAGATATTTTGTTTATTAAGGTTTTAACCTATAGATCTTCTAATTTAGAAGTATTTAATAGCCATTAGGATATCGTTGCGAGTCACTTTCTTTCTTTTAGAGTGTTTGGTTAATGTTAAAGCAGTTTTTGTAATTTTCTCAGCTGATTTACTCATCCAATCAACTAATTCATTAACGGCATCACGTGCAACGATAACGGCCCCATTGTGTTTCATTAATCTTCGAATAGGACTCCAACTAATATATTCAGACATATTTTTTCCTCCACTTTATAATTAATTCGGTTAATCTCCTTAAAGATAAACCAATAAAATTCATTTTTTTATTTTAAATTTTATTTTTAAAGAGTTTGTTATATATTGAAAGATCTTTTACCTATTTAAAGATTCTGGTATAAACTTGGATTAATTAAGAAAAAAATAAAAAAAGTTTAACGATAAAATTCGAAATTAAGAAGATGATCAATCTCGTGCAAGTTT
>JAHLWJ010000332.1 GCA_019057975.1 Promethearchaeota archaeon
TTAATAAAGAAATAGTTTAAACTATATTATGATTTCAATTTTTTATTCCAGTTTCCATTAAGATATTCCAGCATTTTACCTATTTCATGAGTGGGAGGTTTACATGTTTTATTAATACATATATAGGCTGTTGCTTTACCTTCAAGGTTCTCGAAAAATTGCACAAAATTGGAATATTTATCTATATCTGGTAATTCTTGCTCTGTCTTTCTATGAATAAACACTTTATTTGGAATATAAGAATTATTAATTGCTACTATCATTTCATTGGTATCATTACCATCAGTATTACCTCCAATAACTAATGAATAAGAAGGACCAATAGCAAAATCAATTGCAACCAAGAATTGTGTATAGCCCAAGGGATTAACTTTTATCTTTTCCGAAAAAACTCTATTTAAAGTATCTGCCTTTTCTTCTAATTTATAATTTCCTGTTAAATAACTTAATCTTAATAGATTAAGTAAGGCAATAGAATTTCCAGAAGGAATAGCACCATCATAAATTTCTTTCTGTCTAGTTAATAATTTTTCACTATTGTCAGCAGTAAAGTAAAAGCCACCGATTTTATTATCCCAAAAATCCTGAGTTTGAATCTCGTGTAATTCTAAAGCAGTTTTCAAATAAAAGATATCAAAAGTAGCTTCATATAATTCAATGAGTCCCCAGATGAAAAAAGCGTAATCAGTCAAATAACCATTAATTTCTGAAATCCCATCTTTATATCGGTGTAATAATTTTTTATTTGAATCGCGAAGGTTTAACAGAATGAAATTCACTGTTTTCTTAGCAAATTTTAAATAATCATCGTCTGGGAACGCTGTAGCAGCTTTTGCTAAAGCGGCTATCATCAATCCATTCCAATCAGTTAATATTTTATCATCTTTATGAGGATGAATTCTATTTTTTCGCACATTAAATAATTTAATCCGAATTCTTTCAATTCTCTCTTGGATTTCCCCTTCTAAATTATTATTAAGATACAAGATATTTTTATTTGTTTTCTTTCCCGTTGTTTCTTCTAAATAATTACCAGATTCTCCTACATTGAAAACCTTAATGGCTAGGTCCAATTCATCCTTATCAAGGATGTTTTCTAATTTTTTTTTAGTCCAAACATAGAATTTTCCCTCTTCTCCTTCACTATCTGCATCCTCGGCAGAATAGAATCCGCCTTCATGTGATAACATGTCTCTTAAAACATATGTAAAAATCTCTTGAGCTGTTTTCTTATAGTCCTCATTCTTAGTAGCCTGATAAGCTTCGATATAAGCTATAGCAATTAATGCTTGATCATAGAGCATCTTCTCGAAATGAGGAACAAGCCAAATTGAATCAGTTGAATACCGGTGAAACCCAAAACCAATATGATCATAAATGCCACCATTTCTCATTGCTTGAAGCGTTTTCTCAACCATTTCCAATGCTTTTTTTTCGCCAGTACGCTTCCAAAACCTAAGTAAAAATATAAGATTATGAGGAGTTGGAAATTTAGGTCGACTCCCAAAGCCACCATTAGTTTCGTCAAATTGTCGTAGTAATAATTGATAGGCTTTTTTAAGGGTACTTTCGGTAAAAATTTCTCCAGGTGATTCTTGATCTATATTCTGTAGGTTATTGATAATTTGATCAGCGGAATTCACTAACTCGCTCCTCTGGTTACTCCATAATTCTTTGATGCGTTTAATTAAGTCTATTAATCCTATTCGTCCAAATCTTGTATTTTTTGGAAAATAAGTTCCTGCAAAAAATGGTTTTTTATCAGGGGTCATTATTATAGTTAAAGGCCAGCCTCCTGAGCCTGTCATCATCTGACAAACAGTCATATAAACTTTATCAATGTCTGGGCGTTCTTCCCTATCCACTTTAATAGAAACAAACGTTTCATCCATCAGCTCAGCGACCTCTTCATCTTCGAAGGATTCATGAGCCATAACATGGCACCAGTGGCATGTTGAGTATCCAATTGATAAAAATATAGGTTTATCCTCGTCTTGAGCTATTTTGAAAGCCTTTTTTCCCCATGGATACCAATTTACAGGATTTTTAGCATGTTGTTGTAAATAAGGGCTTTTTTCATTGTATAAATGATTTCTATTACTCATCTTTAAGTTAGAGCTCATTTAACTTTTATCTCTTTATTCATGGAAATTATTATTATAGCTATTTATGAAAACAAAATTTTCTAACTGTTTTCGAGGAGGTCTCTGTTTTTCTCCTAATTTCATTGCCTCAGATAGGAGAGGATTTACATCTTTTGAATGTTTTCCAATTACAACAAGAGTAATTAATCTCATCTCATCAGGAATTTCAAGAATCTCCTTTGCTTGGGATTCTTTAAAGCCAGCAATGGGGTGTGCAACTAAGCCTAATTCTGTAGCCCGTAGTACCAAAAAAGCTGTAGCCATCCCAGTATCGAATAAATAATAGAGACGTTCTCCAATAATACAATCATTTTCAGGTTTACTAAATACAGCAATAATCATTGAAGCTTTTTCGACCCATTTATTTCCTGATGAGAGAATCGTAAATAATCTGTTTAATTGTGCTTTATCCTTTACAAAAATAAATCCCCAAGGTTGCTTATTGGCACAAGAAGGAGCAATCTTGGCTGTTTCGGCAAAATCTCGAACTAACTCATCATTTATTTCAATTGGATCAAGAGATCGATAAGCTCTTCTTTTTTCAATTGCTTCTTTAACATTCATAATTTAAACCAGTATTATTTCCTTATTTCAATTAAAACTTTTTGAACATCTTCTGGATGTCCGTTAACAGAAACCTTAGGCCAAATACGTGCTATTTTTCCATCAGGATAGATTAAAAATGTACTCCGCACAACACCCATATATTCTCTACCTCTAAATTTTTTCTTAGCCCATTTACCGTAATCTTTTATTACTTTTTTATCAACATCACTAAGAAGTGTAACTTTCAAGTTTTTCTTCTCTATAAATTTGGCATGTGATTCAGGGCTATCTGGGCTAACCCCAATAACTACAGCGTCTAATTTCTGCAGCTCAGGTAAGATTCCAGTAAAACCTATTGCTTCAGTTGTGCAACCTGGGGTGTCATCTTTAGGATAGAAGTAGAGTACAACAAATTTTCCTTTAAAATCGTTCAAGCATACTTCTTTATTATCTTTATCTGGAAGACAGAACTCAGGAGCTTCTGCTCCCACTTTTAATTCCAATATTTGCTCTGACATATTATTTTTCATCTCAAATAATTCTGATATTTGTTTGAATTTATTAATAATTATAGAAATGCTTAGGATTATCAATATTAGTGTTATGAAGTATTAAATTTATGTGATTTAAGTTTAAAAAATAATCATCTAAAAGGATTTCAATTAATATTTTATAAAATGATTAGAAAAGAGTATAATAAAGGTGATTCTTAGAATAATTTTAGCGGGGAAGCTGTTAAAGTAATAATCAATCCTTGGGATTTATAATATTCATTGAAGACGTGAAAGCATTGAAAAATTTTTGATAATAGTAAATTATCGATTATAAAAAAGGTAATAGAAAACTAAGTTAAAAAAATTTAGGGATCATTCCTAAAGGGATGTCGCGCATTTTCTGCATTTTCGATTCCATCATCTACAGTTGGTAATCCTTCCATTGCCTTTCTAATAGCATTTCGAGTAGCTTTATAATTATTTATAAAGATTCTTTTTCTGGCACTTGCGCTAGGATGAACGAATACATTTACAATTAAAACAATATCATCTGTCAATTCTTTTGGGAGAATTCCATCTTCTATGCATTGCATAACTGCTTTAGCTATTCCCGCTTGTGCTGGTCCATAAGTTAAGCTAGCATGACGGAGAGATATTGGTTTTACAGTAGGGATCATGATTGTTGGCGGTTTCACTTGCATATTTGGCTCAAGAATTACTTGAAGCCCTTCACGCCCTTCTTCTAGATTTGTTAAAGCTTGAGCATAAGCATTACCTACTGGTCCATCTTTTTTACCAATTAAGAGGTCAATATGTGCTAGTTCTGGGCGATCTCCAACAAGAGATTCACCTACTTTTAATTTAAAATCAGTTATTTTTTGAGGGGTGACTCCAACAGCATAAAAACGACTTGTTAAAGATTTTTCTCCAATTTCAACATGAATCTTTTTCTTTTCAATTAATCCCAACTTCTCAAGTTCAATTCGTAATTCATCCTTTATTTCATATGAGAGTGTGTCTCCTAAAATAAGTGGTCGACGAGTAGTACCAACCGGAATATTCATCATGTTCAGACAAGATTTTACTCCTAAAGCACCTGAACCAATTAATAATCTAGCTAACTTTTGTACTCTCTTTTGGAGAGTTTGCGCTTCTTGTAGACGGTTGTTTTTAACATGATCATATATTTCAAGCCAAATTTTAGGGAAAACATTAGCTGACCCTAAAATACAACCAGCAGCACCTCCAGCTAAGGCACCTAAAACATTTTCGTCCCATCCAATTAAAACGGAAATTTTATCACTAACTTTTTCTAATAATGCGGAAAAATATTTATAATCCCCACTGGAATCTTTTATTGCCACAATGTTTTCAATATCAACTAAATCTTCAACGACGCTCCATGGTAATTCCACTCCAGTACAAGGGGGGATGTTGTATAAAACTATCGGGATATCCGTTTTTTCCGTAATAGTATAATAATGATCATATAACCCTTTTGCTTTAGGTTTTAAATAATAAGGTGTAACTATTAATACTGCATCAGCACCAATGTTAGCGGCAGCATTAGTAGCATCAACAACTAATTTTGTACCTGTTTCCCCAGTCCCCGCAATCACTGGAACTCTGCCATTTGCTTCATCCACAACAATTTCAATAACTTTTAAACGCTCCTCGAATGTCATATTAACAAATTCTCCAGTTGTACCAACTGGAACAAGCCCATTTACACCTTGTCCGATAAGAAAATTTACTAAATTTCTTAAATTCTCTTCATTTATAGATTCATCCTTATTAAACGGTGTTACCACAGCAGGCATAACACCTGTAGGTCGAAAATCAAATTTTCCCATATTTTAGTCAACTAATTTCAATCTATTCATATTTATGAAGATTTTGGGCAGCAATAATATCAATACCATTTTCAGTTAATATTTTAGCTGTAGTATTCACAGCAATATATCTATCAAGGTGATTTCTACGCATAAATTCCCAATGACCCGAATCAA
>JAHLWJ010000333.1 GCA_019057975.1 Promethearchaeota archaeon
AGGTTCAATCGCCTCTTCAGGTTCAATCGCCTCTTTAGGTTCAATCGCCTCTTTAGGTTCAATTCCTGTTAGTGGTAGAAACTGTAACAGATTGCCACCACCGGCTTGGGGATCGATAACGAACTTCTCGATATTGGCCAGGACTCGCTCTATTGTTTCTAGGTATAGTCTTTCCCGGGTCACCGCTGGCGCCTTTTGGTACTCTTCAAGAATCTTGAGGAACTTAGCAGTATCGCCCTCAGCACGCAGTACCTTTTCCTCCTTATAGGCTTCGGCGGCTTTTATCTCCTTTTCCGCATCCCCTCTGGCCTTCGGCACCAGGTCCGCAGCATATCCTTCGGCCTCCCTGATAAGTCTGTCTTTATCCTCCAGGGCACGCACGACCTCGTGGAAGGCGTCCTTCACCTCATCGGGAGGGTCTACCACCAGCAACTTGAGTTCAACCACATGCAGCCCGGTCTGGTAGTCATCCAGTAGCCTTTGCAAAAAGGATAGGGTGTCGGCTTCCACCAAGGGCCGGCCCACGGTCATTGCATCATCGATAGTGGTTTTGCCGATAACACCCCTGAGGGCAACCTCGGTTGCTGAACGAAGAGCCATTTCGGGCGCTCTAACCTTAAACAGGAACTGCGAGGCGTCTTTCACCCTGTATTGCACCAGGACCTGGATATCGGCTATGTTTTCGTCGCCAGTAAGCATGAGCGCTTCCACAAGCCTTCGCTCGTGTACCGCCGGCTGTCCCGGTACCACCACTGTCCTGAAGCCGATCTCGGCCCTCCTTATCTGAGCCATGTTGACTACATCAGCCCTTTGGATAGGCCAAGGAAGGTGATAATTTAGCCCTGGGCTCGTCTGTCCCACTTCCCGACCGAATTGCCGCACCACGCCCACTTCGCCGGGCCCAACGACATATATTGGCGCTAAAAGCCATATCACCACCACGATCCCTACCACAATCCCAATTACTTTTCTTCGCCCCCATCTCCGCAAAATATCCAGGGGCTCGCCTCTTTGTCTAGTCACTTTAGTACCTCCTTTTAGTTTTCTAGGTCTTTCCTAGTTTTTTTATTCAGTTGTGTTCTTTCTTTAAGTATTCCTCCTTTCATTATTTTTTTATCAAGGAACTAAAAAAAGATTTATTACAGTATTCTTTTATAACCTATTCTTAAACCTTTACCTCCCCTTTAGGCTTTTTATACCTTCTCTTCTCCTACCCTCTCCACTCCAACCCATAGCCCTATATAAAGAGTCTATATATCCTCTTTTAAGGATTTTATTTGCTCTTCTAAGGCATTTATCCTATCTTTTATGTTTTTATCCTTAGAATCCCTTTTGTTATAATATGCTTCCAGCCCTTCCTTTATGTCCGTATTATCCATATAACAATAAATTTCAGTTGTATTAATATTTCTATGGCCTAATATCTTTCGAAGTCTTATAAGGTCATGATTGCTATCCTTGTAAAACTTCAAAGCAAACGAGTGCCTCAATGTATGCAATCCTATTTTCTCATTAATACCCGCCCTTTTTGCATAGCGCCTTATCATGTTATATAGGTAGATCCTATCAAGTTTACCTCCTTTTAATGTGCAAAAGAAATATTTACCTTTAGGCCTGGCTTCTTTATATCTTTTTAATAGTTCAGCTGTATATTCTGAAAACAATAAATTCCTATCTACATCATACTTACCATTCTTTATAATAGCTTCCCTATTAGATATGTTTATGTTTCCTGGTTTAAGATTAATTATATCAGATACCCTGGCGCCACTATCCCAAATAAATGAAAGTACTGCCTTATTTCTTAGGCCTGTAGGTACATTCTTATTAGGCTGGTCTATAAGCTTTTTTACCTCTTCAACTGTTAATGTTACTGGAATTACTCTTCTCATCTTAAACCTCCTACTTTAATAAACATATTTACTATTAAGGGGGTAGTCGGTTAGCTCCACCTGTGGAGCGTGGGTCCCTAAAAACGCGACTACCCCCCTTAATTTATAAAAATAATTCCCACAGAAATAGCACATTTTATTGAATCGGGGTCTGCATATTTTGACGTAATTGGATATATATCCCATCCAATTTTAGTTACTAAATTATAAACATCTATACCTACTCCTTCCATTGAAGGTCTTGCCTTTAACGGAAATCTGCATCTACCACTGTCCAAAACCTGGCAAAAAAGCCCAGAGCATAATACAGTTTTACACCCACCTGCAGAAAAACCCACTGCGAAGTAATATCCATCATTAAAAGCTACCGATTCCACAGCACTTACTATATTATGAATCTTTCTTTGGTGTTTTTCGTGCCCCTTTAACCATTTTTTCTGATCCACAAAATCTTCCAGCCGTGGAACATCATATTTTACTACCACTGCCCATTTGTATTTCTTCATGGTTTTTCTCATAATCTCCACATCAGGAGTACAAGGAGGACAGTTGGGAGAACTCCCGTAAAGATAGCATCTTGGAATTTCACATTTGATTCTTACTCTTTCATCAAACCTTATCCATTTTGCAGGTATAATTCTGCCATCTGTAGCTCCAACTTCTCTGGCAAAAGCTAAATAATTCTGTAAGTCTTTCTTTAAAGTAACTGAAGACTTTCTTTTGAGGTCTGTTATTTTTCTTGCCTTCAAATTTTGTTCCCATTTCATAATGATAAATATAACTTATTTTCTAAGGGGGTAGCCGGTTAGCTTCACCTCACGTTCCTTGTCAGTATAGATTAGTTCGTATTCCTTCTTGGTATCAAAGAGGCTGGCCTTGTAGTCCTCCGGCAAGGGCTTGCCTTTACTGCGGTCCCGTCCATGTAATCGTAAATGGTAGTGGTATTAATATTCTTATGACCTAAAATTCGCTGCAAACTTACAAGGTCGTGGTCGCTATTCTTATAAAAATTGAGTGCAAAACTATGCCTAAGAATATGGCAACCGACACGCTTAGTAATGCCAGCACGTTTTAATTCTTCTTTTAAATCTTGGTAATTTTTTTCAGTTTGATTTATTGCATTGCAGCCAGATAGAATTAATATTAAAAATGTTAAAGTCAAAAGAAAAATTATTATTTTTAAAACCTTCATTTTATAAACCTCCATTGATAATTTTAAATATAAATATTATTAAAGCAAATATTTTTATAAAAATATATTTAGGCAAAAATTCATTAGCTTGTTCAAGATTTACTATTATTACTTTCATTAGTTGCCGAGTTATAAATTAAAAACACTTAAAAGATTTGTTTATAGTTGCAATAATGAAATATTAAAAATTACTAAAAATCATTAAAAAGTACTATATATGAAATTGTATCTTTTATATTATTTTTATATTAAAATAATATCTATAAGCCAGTTATTCAATGAGTTTTACAAAAATAATATCTATAATCCAAAATCAATAGAATTTATTATTAAAAAAAGTTAATATTGAATATATAAGTGACTGGCCATAGCGGATGAAGTCCAAACCAGGATTATTAATATAGATGGGGAATTTTTTTACCCATTATTAAATATTTATTTAAGATGTATTTCCTTCAGAAATTGGATATCCTTTTTCTCCCCACTCAATAATACCACCACCAGTCATATCATAAACTTCTTTAAAACCATGTTCTACAAGAATATTAGCTGCGTTTCCACTTCTACTGCAACTTGAGCCATCGCAATAAACAATTATAGATTTACCCTTTGGTAATTCATTTAGCCTATCTTTAATCTGTGAAACAGGGATAAGTTTAGCTCCTTTAATATGAACTTTCTGGTACTCTTCTAAACTTCTTACATCTAAAAATATATAATCTTTATTACTATTATAAGCTTCAAATGCTTCATCTACAGAAATTGGAATAATCTTTGATATCTCTTCATCTTCTACAATTACCTCTTCTTTGGTCTCCACTAAAGATTGGTCAATAGTTTCTCTTTTTAAAGCTTTAAAGTTTACATATAAAGAAAATAAAATTAGTATAATGCCAAAAACTATTAATATGTATATTAAAATTTCAAATAATTTTATTTTTTTAGACTTTGGTAACTTCTCTTTAATTATTTTTTCTAAAGACCAGATTTCTTTTACTTCCAGAGTTATTACAATATTTAGTATAAACAGTATGAAAAGAAATATTAAATGAAACTTATTAAAAGACAAGTCTATAAAGCTTCCAAAACACCCGCAGGACAAATCTTCTTTATATCTTATAGCATAAAAAGTAACCCATGAAAAAAGTAAAATTAAAAGATTAGTATGAATGGCAGCAAATCTTATAAATAATCCAGTTAAGAGTAATAATCCTAATACAATCTCAACTAGGGGGATTATATAGGAGAGTAAATTTGATATCAGAGGATTAAAAAGGTCCAGTGCTATTAGAGCAGACTTAAATGTTGGAATATCAATTATCTTTAAAATTCCTGAAATAAAAAATACTAATCCAACAAATATCCTAATGGATGGATTATAATACTTTAAAAAGTTATCTTTTAGCTTACTTCTCATTATCTGTATATATAAAACGTCTTGATTGTTTTAGTAAGCTCAATTATAAATGATTTTTTTAAAATTATCCTTCTATTTTCTCAAAAGGAAGGCCCATGTGGACAAAGTTAGAACCAGTATTATTAGTTTTAATGGAAATATTTTCATACCGGAATTGAGTTTTTAAAAAAATATATAACCATTATTACTATCTCTTTTATATTTTTCCCTTTTATCTATTACCATGAAGGATTCGTTTGGCTTGTACTTTTTAAACTGGGAGTAATATTGGTTTTGTCCCTCATCAGAAGGGGTAGTAGACGAAGTTCAAACCAGGATTATTTATTTACAGATTCATTATATTCATGAAATTAATAATACAATTTATAGTAATTTAAGATAAATTTTAACAAATTGACAATTTTTTTTCCTTTTGATAGATTAGAACTATTCTTAGAATGTAGAGCAACTTTCAGAGCTAATTGAAATTTGCAGACGAAAGAATGTAAAAAGTAAAGGAAGTTATGAATGAGTCTCATTTAAGTTCTAAGAATTGACCCCAAGATGTTGAATAGCCTAAGATGGAAACTAAGGTGAAAGATAACTTGGGGTTTTGCATTGCCTAGGGTAGACAGTAAGGTCAATACTTTAAAGATTTATTTACAGACTATTAATCTTTTTTCATCAGGACCTCTGT
>JAHLWJ010000055.1 GCA_019057975.1 Promethearchaeota archaeon
GTAAATTGTGAATTGTATACGCCAACTTCGGTTGAATTACTAAAACTCGGTTTAACTCCTTGGCAAGTTGATGGACAGTAAGAAAACGCGAAATAGACTTCCACGGAAAAGATGCTATTATTAATTTTTTTGATAGGTTTTTATCTTTCTCCAATGAAGTAATAATATTTCGATAAACATCATTTTCACTGACTTCTGTATCGTCATCAATTCTGGTCCCTTCCGTTATTAAAATGTCTGGATTGAATCCGACTTTGTTTAAAAAATCTTCGGAATTTTTCTTTTCATGGTCGTGTCCATGAAACCTTATATCACCGGTATATATTATCGTCTTTCCGCTCTTTGTTGTGACTTTAAACGCCATCGCACCAGGGACCGAATGATCGACCGGGAAACCCTCTATTTTGAAAATACCTTTTCCTCCCGGAATTTCTATAGGTTCATTTGGAGCGATTGTTTCTAATAATCTTTTCTTTTTGTTTTTCTTTTTATATATAGAACCCGGAAAAAAGCTCCTATTACTTCTTTCTCCCTTCTCACGATAACTATAATTTAAAAAATCATAGTCTGAAAGGTCGCAAATAATTTCTAATAGCCGTTTTGTAATTTCAGAACAATAAATAGGAATTTCGGGAGCCATAAACATAAGATTACGCACATGGTCTAAATGAGCATGAGTTAAAAATAAAGCAGAGACGTAAGGTACGCCGTTATCTTCTATATAATCTTCATAACTAACAAGATCAGTTTTAAATAAATACTCGCTCTTAGAATCAGCGTCTTCAAGCCATATATCGCAAATCTTTTCCTTTCCGTATATCCCAGGAATTTCCGGAACTAAGCCTAGTTTCAAATAATCCCGTAAATCATTGTTCGTTCTAGGACTTAAAAAATCTTTGTAAAAAGCACCTTCGCTGGAGAAACACATGCCATTATCTAACATTATTCTGGTGTTGTTCTCCTCGACGACGACACAATTTCCTCCGATAGTCGATATTCCACCATAAAAAGTTAATGAAGTCATAAAATAACCCTAATATTTTCAAATGCCTAACTACATTGAAATAGGGCTTCTATTTAACTTTTAAGAATATTTCAAAAAAATTCAAATTTTAGAGATAATTAGGATCTGAAATTGGAATTATAATAAAGATTTTTTAAATCAAAAATTTAAAAATTTTAGTAATGTCTTGTCCTATTTCAGTTAAATATACCTTCTTATTTCTTTTATCGTCTGAAATTTTAATATATTTTAAATCTTTGATTATTGGCTCTAAAAATTTATTTGCTTTCATATATAAAGCAGATTTTCGTTTTCCTGGATCGTTATGTTTGCTTTCTAATTCTATAAATTTCTTAAATTTAAGCTCATCAATTAAATATTTCATATAAATGAATTTTTCTTTTTTAATTTCAACATCTTTTTTATTATACTTATTTTCGATAAGATCTTCAAAGAGATTTAGAAATTTTACGTAAATCTCTTTTGGTTTTTTAATAGGAAAGGTAATTGGTTGTTTTATAAGTAATTCACCTTTATGTAATGGTCCCTCACCATAAGGATCATAATGAGATGAATACACGTAGTATACTTCACAATCCCACAATTTTGATGCCTCAATTGATGCAATTGAAGTCATTTTAGACCCAGAACTTACATTAATGAAAATTTTGCATTGTGGGTTTATTTCTCTTTCAAAATTTACAATTTTAGATATTTCTTGAATTATTTTTATATAATCGGTATAATCAATTTCTTTTGTGATAATTTCTAAAAAAGGAATTTTATCTTTAAGTAATTTAACATTTCTCTCATAATAATCTAAAAATACATCTGCTTGATCAGTTTCCCGAATATGTGCTGTAAAATAATATAGTTTATTGGGGGGGTGTTCGATTAATGGTTTAAAGATTCTTTCCTCTTCTCTACAATTAAAAACAACATGTATTTGTGTTGAAAACATTTTGTATGAATTTATTATTTATTTAATTTATTAATCTTATTAAGTCTGTTAAGTTAATAAACTTTATTTAATATAAACATTATTTTAAAGTTAGAAATAACAAAAAATTGTATGGGCGAAATTATGATAATTAAATTTGAAAATTTAGTACCTAATAACTATAATCCTCGTAAACTTTTCAGAAGTGCCTCTTTGGAAGAATTAAAGGAATCAATTAAGAACTTTGGGCTTATAGAGCCATTAGTTGTACGATCTATTAATAGTAATAAATATGAAGTAATCTGTGGTATGAGAAGATATTATGCACTAAAAGATTTGGGAATAAAAGAAGTAGAATGTACGGTGAGAAAAATAGATGATACTAAAGCCATAGATTTAGCCTTCATGGAAAATCTACAACGTGAAAGTTTAACACCCATAGAAGAAGGTAAAATGTATGAAACCCGGTTAAAAATCTTTCCTGATTATCAAAAATTAGGTGATTCAGATTTTCTTATTGCACATAATTCACAATTGATCAAGAAATTATCTGATTTATACGCTATAAGTGAAAGTACAATAAAAAATAGACTTAGCCTGATAAATTTACCTCTGGAATTACAAAATGCGATTGAAAATAATGAATTGCCACTTATGATTGCTTATGAAATTGCTAGATTATATCGTATAGAAAATAAAAAAATTGCTAAAGAAAGTATGCTTGAAATGTTCAGTGATTATAAGTTAGAAAAAGATACAATAAACTTAGCCGAAATGAAAGTTCGAGTTACTGGTAAAATCGATTATTACAAATCAAAAGAAAGTGAGCAGAAAGAAATAATACAACAAAGGATTAAAGATTTAGAAAAGAAAATAAAAGAAACAATTAAAAGTAAAAATGAGGTCATAGAAAAGTTAGAAAATAAAATTAAAGATGTCTATGATAGTAATGCTTTCAAAGACCAAGATTTTTCGGATATAGAAGTAAATGAAGATGTTATACTAAAAGGTGATAAATTACTTGAATTTTTAGAAAATGAAAATGAAAAATATGTAAGCAATGAATTTTATGAAAATGTAGTTACTAAGATAAATTATATAGAAAATGGGCTCTCTGATCTTAGATTATTGATATCGAGAACTAAGGAGAACAGTATTAGAGTATGCCCCTTTTGTTTTGCAAGAATAGATCTCCCTGCTATTAAAAGAAAGGAAGATAAATACAATGAAGATTTAGGGGAGTTAAAAAAACAGAGAAAAGTAATTGCAGGAATCAAAGGATTTATTAACGATACGATCAAACAAATCGAGAAATTTTTAAGAACGGTAAAGGTAAAAGATGACTTTATCGAAAAATTTAATAATGAATTGGAGGAATTAATAGGAAATGTATAAAGATCTTAAACCTGATGATAAAGGAATTATTGAAAGAGTAGAAGTTGAACGAATCACCATTAACCCTGAATTATCAATAAATGAACTACTACATGTTATGAATGAAAGTAAGAAAAGGAAAGAAATTGAAATTTTAACAATAGGTTTTGAAGGATCATTACAAACCAAAAATTTTACAGAAATGGGTTTTGGAAAAGGAAAAAAAGTTATAATTAAACAAACAGGAACAGGTATGAGTGTTCCTAGAAAAATACTAAATATTTCGACTTCATATTCTATTCAAGATCTTAGTAATGCTTTTAATGAGTTAGAAGATTATCTTATCTCTCATAAACATGATTATTCATTGGATATTTATCCAGTAAAATTAACTTTAGTTGATAAAGGATCGACACCAAATTACGCTCAACATATAATAGTATTCGAAAAAAGGAGAAAAGTTGATAAAAATAGTGAGGTGGGATTTATGTTAAAAGGAGCACAATATATGCCTCTTGATGCAGTTAAACTTTTTAAAGCAAAATATAATAGTAAAAAGGGGAAATATGAAAAAAATGGAATACCATCTATTATTACTGAGAAAATGAAACACTATGATCCAGAGAGTCAATTCATAGATGCTGACGACGTAAAAAATTATACAAGAAATATATATGATTCAAAATTTACAATTCGGACAAATTGCATCGTTGGTAAAGAAACAAAAGTTTTTGCCAAATTTACAACAATCCCAGGCGGAACCTGTAAAATTGTTCCAAAATAGGGTACTTAAGCTCAATTTTACTCTATGTATCACGCTTAAATTTTTAGATTAATTCTTATATGCATATCTCTATTCGAATGAGTCTACAAGGAAGTCTACAATTTTTTATCGAAATTTGAAAAAAATGATGTCGTGAGCTCTTTCCTCTACATATTCTGAATGGACCGATTTTTATTTTAGGTATAAATATGTACATTGTATCATTATTAATTTTCTTAGAAAAATACTAAAAAGTATAGATATTCTTACTATTTATATGTGGTATCTATACCAGTAGAGCAATATATCAAAATCCACTTCTGAAGAAAATAAAACCTTTAAATTTTCCATTCAAGAATTTTAAAATTAGCGATTTTTAATAGATATACAAATATTCTAGAAACTTAATTTTAACATAAATTTAATAAAACATCTCTATCTATAAAAAATACATTTCCTTCAATATCTGGATCCTTTTTCTTTAACGCTTGTATCGCATTATAATTAATTTTTTCATTTGTTGCTATAAATACCCTGGTGATTTTCACATCTCCATAATTTTTTTCCAGATGTTCCATATTTTTCGCTTGATAGGTTTGTTTAGATATTGTTTTTAAATTTCGACTTAAATCAGTACCTTCATCTAAATTAATATTACCGATTTTAGCTACTATACAATTCCATTCAATAAAACCAAAATTATTATCAAATCTAAACAAAATATCTACTCCATATTCATGAGCTCCATGCGTTTCCTGAACATCCTTATAACCTAAATCATTTAATATCGGGATTAACACTTCTTTACGAAATTCATCTTCAGATTTCAAACTGATTAACTTTTTTTGAAGTTCTTTTCTACTAAATCGAATTTTACTTGAAGATTGGAGATCATAGAATTTATGATTATTTAATTGACTGTAGAAGTCTCTTTGAACAGAGTGGTTTAATAAATAATTTAAGTAGGAGAAAAAATCATAAAAAATGTTAATAAACTTTTTTTTAATATCATTTTTATTATCCATCCAAGTGAATAATCTTAATAAGAAACTTCTAACCACCATTATTTTCATATTTTTAGAACTATGAGTTGTCTTTATTTTGTTAATCCATAAAAGAGTTTTTCCATGTCGATCACCTACTATTTCAAATTGGTGTTCATCAATAAGGCTTTTACCCGTTTTATAAATTTTTGCGAGTTTTTGTATAACTCCACCATAATTGAAATAAAGAATATTAAAGTGAATTAAAAAAGAATTTTTTATAAGTTCCTCTATAAATGGCGATAAAAAGTCATATTTCTCTCTTTCCATTTCATTTTCTAATACTTCTAATATAAATTTAGTAAAATTCTCTTTTTTATTATAGTAATGTTGGATGAATTTTACATAACTTATAAAATGTTTTGAATAAATTTCAAGCTTTATAAAATGAAGATATATCTTTTTATTTAAAAGAGCACTAAAGCTCTCAATTTTAAATAGATCTAATATTAAGTTTAATTTAAGTGGGCACTCCTCAATAAAAAGTTGCTTTTGATATTTTTTTGTAAAGAATGGTTTATCTAAAATAAGATTAACTTTTTCAAAATTTTTAAAATCATATTTGGGTTTACTATCATCATAATTTTTAAGTTTAAAATCCGATAAAAATTTGAATTCTTCATTAGTACTTAATAATGGAAAAAATATAATAATAGAATTTGGATCATCCATATTAAATTTAAAGCAAAAACCTTATAAAATATTTTTCAAATATTATAATTACAATGTGGGCTTGGTGACGGTTAAACTCCGTCCATAACAATTTGTTATCCGTGTAAGCCCACAGACCATTTTTTAAATATTTAAAGGTATTATTATTTTTTTAAAAGAAGATGTAGAATATTAAGGAAATCAAGTATTTAAAAATTGAAATAATATTAGTAATATTCTCTAATATAATTATATGCACGGTCAAATAATTCCTGTTCCTTATGCTGTTTATATTTTTAATAATGTCTTTCTTAGAGCTTTTTTAACTTCTCTTACACCGGCAATTGTTCACTGCCAACCCTCAAACCTTACAACTTTTTCAATTTCATCTATATCATTGACAATTCGCTCAATCATTTTTGGAGTAAATTCGCTTTTAGTCTCATGAAATAATTCTGTTAAAGCAGTTTTAGCTTTCTTTCATCTTCAGGCTCAACTTCTCTTTCATCTTCAAGTACTTCTTTAGTAAGTTTAAGCGACATCTGGTTCATTTAGGGGCCTTAAGTCAAGAGAATACGACTTTTTATAAAAAAACTGAAGAATTAGATCTGGAAATCTTTTTTTGGATTCTGGGCAAAGATGTTAATAATTTAGGGAATCATGCTTTATCATTAAAATTATCAGTAGAATTGAAAATACGCCCAGGAATTATCTCAAGGAGCTTTTGTCTTTCGATTTTGAGAAAACTTATAATTTCTTCCTCAATTAACTCATTTTCACGAGTTAGTATATCCAACTCGCGATTCTTAAGTAAATTAATGTAGTAATATTTCAAATCGTTATTAATTAATGGATGCTCTTTATGAGATAGACATAATTGAATGTGAGCTCTGATGTTTTCCTCTAAAATTTCAGTCCATTCAGGAATGTTATTTGATTTTGTTATATTTATTGACGGCTCGCTTGGATATAAGTTCCAAAATCGATTGATTGGATAATACGACCAAGGTAAAAGGTGATCTATATGGTAATCACTTTCAGAATTAAAAAAGTTTCCAGAATATATACATCTTGTCGCTCCAATTTCTGTGTAAAACTCTCGATAATGAGATATTAACAAGGGGTCTCGCGATAAATCGCTTGAATAAATATAACCTAAAAGTTTATAGAGTAAAATCTCGATGTTAGGGGAATTGCTTCTCTTGCTCTCTCCTTCGAGGCAATAATTAAACCACGCCTTCAAAATTACATCTCTGGTCCAAAATCGATACCGAGCTAATTCTTGATACGTCAGATCGTCGATTATTAAAGAAGTTCTATCATATTGTAGTAATTCCGACCATGTCATTGATGAGGGGCGTTTTTGTTTTATAGCTTGCGCGCGGTGCTCATCATACGATGCTTTAAACATTAAATCGCTATTTAAGATGCCAAAGAACCGAATAATTTCGCCATTGACATTATGTAAAAATTTTAGAGGTTGTGAGAGTATCGTTTTTCGCACACGCCATAATAAATCTGTTAAACTTACGGGTAATTCATCTGGCAGTTCATACAAACGATTAATCCAAAAAATTCCTCCTTCCTCTAATGAACGAATTTTGCGAAGAATTTTATTTTTAATACCTCCTTCTGAGCGAATTTTTAACTTAAACTCATCAATATAGTTTAAGACCTTTAGGCTTTTATCTGCTGCTAATGAACCTTGGTAAAAGCTATGAAATGAGAACGGATAATAATAAGATATGAATTGACGCGCTAAATAGTCAATAGGAATAAAATGCAAATTGTTTATTGCCACTTCCGAAGGATACTCTGTAATAAAATCAAATATAGCGAGCAGTGTGGCATATTTATACGATGTGGTTTTCCGTCCGTACTCAAGAATATTATTAATATCGCGAATTAAGGTCATCGTTATAAATAGAATTTACTTCCAAATAAATAAAATTTAGGTTATAAAATTAAATTGAAGGATAATTGGATTTAGTTATTATATATAAACTAATTCACTAAAACTTAATTTTAAAAACTGGTATTTTTATTACTTTTTTGCATAAAAATATATTCAGAAGGGCTTTTAAGATGAAAAGAATGAAATGTAGAATTTGTAATCAAGTACAAAATACAGAAAAATTTGGATCATTAATGAAGTAGAACATGATATGTTAGAGGATATAATTAATAATTTGTTAAGGGTGATAAAGTTTGAAAGAAAGTAAAATAAAAGTATTACAAGATAGAAATCATAGATATAAATTAAGACTTGCTCCAAAAAGTAATACACCACCACCAATAATAGCAAAGAAAGCTTACAGATAAAGAGAGATTACTTAATATTATTTAATGTACCTAAAAAATTGATTTGAAGGATTAAATTAAAAAGATTTGGCTCAAAAAAGTATATTTTAGATAATCTTTTTTTCTAATAAATGATGCATAATTTCTGCTTTTGTAATAATACCTAACAACATCCCTTTCGATAAAAATAGGGTTTTTTTTACATTAAGAATAGAACAAAATTTACGGATTGTATAAATTTAAATAATTTTTGTTTCATAAAATTATTATAGGTTTAATTTGAAAAGAATATTTTTTTGAATTTACTTAAGACAAAAATATGATTTATTTCATTTGATTTGGAAAAATATATATTAAATTTAAAGTAAGTATTTAAATTAGGATGGTATAGACTATGGTTTTTGAAGAGGAAAATTCGATAAGAATAAATAATTTTGTTGAAATTAATGGAGCTATAGCAATTACAGAAAGAACACATCGGATAAGATGGTTCGATGGTACTATGAAGGATTTAAAAGTAATTAGAGTTCCAATTAAATTTTTAACATATAATTTTGATAACATGCGAATTGAGGGACAGTTAATAGAAGAATTAAATAAACTTGGAAATGAATTGGATTTTGAAAATTTGTCAGATCGCGAAATTTATGCAGGAATATTTGAGGATACACTTCAACGTGGATCTGATAAAATTAAAACATTAAAATTGAAGAGAAGTATTTCGAAAACTCAACAGGAAGTTCCAGCCATTATAACTAACGGTGGGATAATACTAGATGGTAATAGACGATATATGGTTTTAAAGCAATTGTATCAAGAAGAAAAAGTAAAAGCTGAAGGAAGCTATGATAAATTTAGATATATGGATGTAGTAAGGATAGATTCAGGACTAATTAAAAGCCAGTTGCTTGCAATTCAAACTTTTAATCAATTGTTTGTGGATGAAAGAGTAAATTATACCTTAATAAATCAAGCTCTTGCTGTAAGAAAATTAAAATCATTTGATTATAGTAAAGCTGAGATTGCAAAAATGTTTAACCTGGTTGATGCTGATGTCGAAGAATTTGAAGAAGTTTTAAATCTTATTGACTTATATCTGGAAGAAAATGATATAGAGAAGAAATATACAATAATAGATAAAAGAAATCTTTTTGATCATTTTAGAGAGTTAAGAAAGTTAAATAAAGGGCATGCTAGATATACCGGTTTACAGGGCGTTGAATTAGATCATGAATTAGACTTAATGCAAGAATTAGCTTTTAAATGGTTAAAGAATAATATAGATCCAGAGATGATTGCTGAAAAAAAAATAATGAAAAGTAGAGAAGTTATTAGAAAATTGAATTCAGTTGTACACAGAAATGATTTAAGAAATACTGTTGAAAAAGTGATCTCTCTGGATGAAAGTATCTCAGGAAAGAGAGATGTCCATAATTTGATGACAGCAGCAATTAATTCTATACGTGAGGGTGAGAAGGAAGAAAAAATATATAATTTTGCTGAACAGATTTCTAATAAATTGGATGGAATCCATAATATTATAGATGATGGAGAAACTGAAATCGATGAAGAAAGATTACTGGGAATAATGGAGCAAAATCAAAAAAAGATTAATGATATTATTATCATTTTAAAAGAGTATGATGAGGACTAATTAAACGATGAACAATAATATCATAGCTGATTATGAAAAAAGAAACCTTATTTTAAAATTTGAAGAAAAACCAAGTGCTAAAATTAGGGTAAAATTGAATAATTATGGGTATAAAGTCTCTAATCCCAGAGACACCCAATATACATTCGAAAATTTTGAATTAAATCATGAACTAGCCCTTCTTTCTTTTGAGTATTTAGATCAACAAAACGATTATAAAATTAAAAAAACACAAGTTTTGGAAAAATTTCTAATTAATTTGAAAACTCGTGGTGATATTTTAGATTTAGCAAAAGTTGGAAAATCTATAAAGGAATGTGATAATAGATTTTCAGAAATCCCTCCTTCTTTTAAGAGAATATTAATGGATTATCAGAGGATGCCAGTCTATCATTTTAAAGAATTAAAGTGCGTAGCTAACTTTAGTGTTCCTGGAAGTGGGAAGACAACAATAGTATTAGCAGCATTTGATTTTTTGAAAAATGAGGGGATTGCTGATAAATTGCTTGTAATTGGACCTTATAGTTCATTGATGCCATGGGAAGAAGAAGTCAAGGAATGTTTTAAAGAACCTCCAAACTTAGTTAGAATTCATGGCAAAAAAAAGGATAGGATAGAATCTTATAATGATGAGATACTTATTTTGGATACGGATATTTTTTTAACAACATATGAAACCGCTCGTAGAGATCTAAGATATTTGATTGAATTACTCAGTAGATATAAATTTATGATGGTATTGGATGAATCTCATAATATCAAAAATATTGATGGTAAAAGATCCTCTGCGATCCTTAGATTATCTCCATATAGCTCAACAAAAATTATTTTAACAGGATCACCTGTCCCAAATACTATTCATGATCTTTTTGCTCAATTCTCATTTTTATATCCTGGAGCACTGTTAGGTGATAAAAATCATTTTAAATATCTTACTAGAAACTCCAACCCTTCAGTCATAGAAGATATTAAGGAAAAAATCTATCCATTTTTTACCCGAATTTCTAAAATACAAATGAATCTACCAAAACCTAAGGAAATCGTGGTTCAAGTCCCCCTCTCTCCGCCTCAATTAGTTTTATATAAGTTAGTAAGTGAAAGATGGAGGGATATTATAGAATATGCTGAAAGATTAGTTCATTTTGAGGCAATAAATAGCTACAAAAATTGTTTAATTGTTAGATTAAGACAAATTTCTTCAAATTTAAATTTGCTTATGGAAAAATCTACAGAATATGGTCTAGAATCTTTAAAAGATGAAATTGCTGGACAATCTCAGAATATTAAAACAGACAGTCAAATTATGGAAGTTATTAATAATTTAGAGGTATATTCAGATTTTGAATGTTCCCCAAAATTGTTAAAAACGGTTGAATTAGTTAAAAAATTAAAAAATGAAAAAAATGTAAAGAAAATCCTAATTTGGTCAGAGTTTATTATTAATCTTGAGACTTTATATGAGTTCTTCAAGGAGGAATATGGGGGGGACCAAGTTTTTCTAATCATTGGAGATACTCCTAAATCTAAAGCAAAAGATTTAAGAAATGGCATATATACAGAAGAATCCCGAGAAGATTATATTTCTAGGTTTAAGAAAAACCCTGATGAATTCTCTATATTAATTGCCAACCCTCAAGCTTGCGCAGAATCAATTTCTCTTCATAAAGTATGCCATGATGCTATTTATGTTGATAGGTCATATAATTGTGGCCAATTTATCCAATCAAAAGATAGAATTCACAGAATTGGTTTAGCAAATGATGATCAGATAACATATTATTATTTAGTATCATTTTCTGACGATCTACCTCAAGGAACAATCGATCATAAAATCCACAATCGCTTAATTGAAAAAGAAATTAAAATGCTTAATATATTAAATGATACAGAATCTTTTATTGGTTTCTCAAACGAACCAGACGCTGAAGAGTTTGAAATTTTTTATGGTGATATATAATTAATTTTGGTTATTTAGCATGACATTTTTATGGCAATTTAATGTAATCTTAAAAAAAGTATTGGATTATAAAAAAATAGGAATAGGAACGCCTTTTAATGAATTAGATCGATTTATTAAGGAATATCCCTTGCTTAGTTCATGTAATTCAGATTTAAGTTTAAAATTAGGAAATTCTTTAAATTTTATATTTTCTGATGAGAATAATATCATTCACCTTACTGAATTTGGAGAGTATTATTTAAATCATTCAGATCAAGATTCTTTAATAAAAATATCAGATTTACAGATGAAATTAGTTGAAGAACATATATTAAATAATTGGATATTTGAAGATTTAGAAAAATATGTAATAAAAAAAGAAGACAAATTTTTAATTTATAAATTACATAGTTCAAAATATTGTGCAGTTCTTATTTCGATGTTAAAAACATTGAATTTATTATCTGATTCTATGGAGGATAATTTTTTCGAATTATCTACGAATTTAAATAATTATTGGGAGGCTAATTTTCAAAATCCAGAGATTTTAGTGAAATTTCATCATGAAATTTTGGATTATAATGAATATTGGAAGAATTTTTTACAAGGAAAGAAATTTACAGAGGAAGATCTAGATAAAATCTTAAAAAAACAAAAAATAATTGGGACAATAGGGGAAAATATTGCTTATAGATTAGAAAAAAAAGAAGTAAATAAGTTTCATGATCCGAATTTAGTATACCGTGTTAAACTAATAGCAAGAGATTATGTTGACAAAGGTTATGATATTTTATCCGTGAATAAAGATGGGAGTGTTAAATATATAGAAGTCAAAACAACTAATCGCTTAAACACACGCTTTTTTATCTCGCGAAATGAATACAATAATTCAATTAAATTTAATAAAGATTATTGGATTTATTTCGTCAATTTAAAAAATAACAAGCTAAAGAAATTCAACAATGTTCAACTTTTAGTTGATAATGGTATTTTATCCTTGAAACCTACATTGTATGAAGTAGAAGTTCCATTTGATAGTTTTAGGCATGATACTATAAATTTTTCAGATATTGAAAAAGAAGATGATAATTATAAAAATGATATTTGAAAATAGTTATTTGCGATTTTCAGAGTTATATATCTAAAATAAAAAGATTTAAAATTCCAATTTATATTAGTATCAAAAAAAATGGTGAAAAAATGTGAATCTAAAAGAAGATCTCCCTAAAAATAAGTATATAGAAAAAGCATATGATTTAATCATTAATAATAAAGAATTAAGCAATGAAGAGATACATTTACACATCGTAGAAAGTAATTTCAATAAAAATACTTTTGGTTGGCGACTTTTTGAACATATAACGAAAAATGCAAAAAACTACCATAGCGTATTATATAAAGATTCTATTAATTCACTAAAGACTTTTTTTAAACTGTTCCCTGATAATAAGAAAGCATTGAAATATACCTATAAAAAAATGTTTGCAAATATGATACTTGGATTAGGTCGTACTGGCTTTTCTATTAGAACAAAAAATGAATTAGAATGTGTATTAGCTGATTTTAAGCAATTAGGGTTCTCATGTTCTAAATATGAAGTATTTAAAGTTATATATAATAAACTTTTGAAAAAGAGAGGAATAATTTCTCATTATCATTTTGAAAAATTGAGTTATTTTTTGGACTTTGAAAAGGATCTGGAATCATTATTGTCAGACGATAATGAAGAAATATTAATTATCGCAACATTAGCAGAAAAATATAAGGATAATAAATTTTATAGATTTAAAAAGAAAGGAGATCGCGAATTATTAAACTATTATCTAGATGAAGCAAGGAAAATTGATGAAAAAAATAATGAAAGTTTAAGAAAAAAATCTGAGCTTTATTTGAAATCAATTAAAATTGCTATGGCTTATGGTGATAATATAATCCAATTCTGTTTTTCCAATTATTTCTATACAAATAGCCAGATTTGCTATTTCAATGATAATAGAGAATTGTCTTTAATTTGTTATGATTTTGCTCAATATTTTTTTAAATTAAGAAAAAAAAAATATGAACAAAAGATTTCGGAAGCATATTATTATGAATGTCTAGCATATTTTTATAAAAAGGAGAAAAGATATGATGATCAAGAAATCGCTTTAGCTTCTTATGTTAAATCATATAAAGATCTGGTTTCTTTCAAACGGGAAAAGTATATAAAAAGATACTACCGTTCATTATTAAAATATATTTATGTAAAAGTGAAAAATTCATTATATAAAAATGAATATCAAGATTGCCTAAATATATGTAATAACTTTCTTAGAAATCAATACCAATTAATCTCTTCTCTATTAAAGGGTAATTTTGTGGAAGATATATTTTTTATTATTAAAGCATATAAAGAAGAAGTTCAAGCAAGATTATTTTTTGAACAATCAGATTTTTCAAATGCCTTAAAAAGAGTAGAAAAAGCTTTACTCTATCAAAATAAAAGATCCTTAGACTATAAAATCAAAGAAGTTAAAAATCTTGAAAGATACAAATTATACCTTTCAGCTAGAGAAAATAGTTCAAGAGGAAATAATAAACACGCATTAGAAATATTAAAACAGATATTTCAGTTATATTATAAATTTGAGTATATGCCTCTTGAGTATATGGTATTTTACCAAATATTAAAATCAAAAAACCTAATTGAAATAGAAAAAATATCGTTAGCTAAAAGTATCTTGAAAAATGTTATTGAGAATGAAAAAATTCAAGAGTCTTTTGGAGAACTATATGACAATTCGAAAGAATTATATGAGATAATCATTAATTATAAAAAACATCAATTAACCGAGGAAAAAATAGAAGCATTAATATCTGATGTTGAAGATTCAATTGATAAAATCAATTTATGGAATTATCAACAATATAGTTTACCAATTCAACAAATTAAAGCTAAATATTTAAAATTAGATATTACAGATTCCTATTTTTCACACATCATCAATCAATATGAAAAGAGGATTGGAATTCATATTTCTAAAGATAATAACAGAAATTATCCTATTTTTGAGAAAATAATTCTAAATAATATAAAATTCGATGAAAAATCGAAAGAATATGTTAAAATGTATAGAGATATAGGGCAGACTGATCCAATTCTTATCTCTTATACGGGTATTATTATAGATGGAAATAAAAGGTTAGCGACAATAAAATTATCTAACATCCTAGATTCAGTATCAACAGATAAAGGGTTTATTTCAAACAATTTTGTTAGAATTGTCCAACTCCCAAAAGATTTACCTACTAAGGAATTAAGCATATTAAAATCAGCAATTAATAATCAATTTAAGTATGAATTGAATAAACCGTTTGATGTAAAGGATCTAATATTGTTACTAAACTTGGTGAATAATGAGATTAAACGCGATGAAATTTGTGACATCTTTAGCATTGATTTCAATCAAATTTCGATTTATAGATCTCTCTATGATCTTATGGAAGAATTTTTAGAAGAAAATAGCCTAGAGAAGGATTTTTATATTATTGAAAAATTTGATATATTCGAACATTTTGAAGTATTAAACTCTGAATTATCGAAATTAGGAGTTTACACCGGGATAGGTGGTAGAGAATTAATTTTAATGAAAGAGAAAATCAAAAACATGACTTTTCTCTGGCTAAGGAATAATATTGATAAAAATTTTGTTTCTAAAAAAAAGATATTGAAAGCTAAAATGATTAAGAAATTTAAATTCATAATTAATGATCCAGTAAAAAGTAGTATAATTGATCAAATTCTAAATCAAGAAATTGAAGATAAAAAGCGAATTCAAATATTATTTACAGGATTAGTTAAGAAAATCAAAATATCAGAAGAGAGAAGATCTTGCTTAAAACATTCAAAAATGCTTCAAAATCGTATAAACTTATTAAGTTCTAAATTGAAAAGAACTGAGTTATCTTCCTTTGAAAAAGAAGAGATCTTTAACTTACTCGAAGAATCATATAATAATCTATCCAAATTAATTTTAGCTGTTAAAAACAATTGAGTGCATAATTATTATAAAATAGTCAGAATTATGAGCCACATAGAAGTTCCAATAGATTGGAATGATAAGCATAGAAGAAACATTAGATTATTAATTAATTTATTTGAAAAATATGAATACGGTGATTTATCCTCTAGTTTTTCTTCTCCTATTCATTTAAAGCAAGATATTGGTCAAAAAAGTTTCGACTTAATCTTAGAAATATGGGATTCTGGACCAAAGAACGGATGTCTCTCGAATATAGTAATAAATTTGCTTTTTATTCATTTTTTTAATAATTGGAATGATGAAACTTATCAAGCAAAGCTCCAACAACCTTTCGTCGAATTTGTTGAAGAATTTTGCGATTGGTGGGAGAGACCAATAATGAGAAAATGGTTTGAAACAAAAAAGAATCTTTTAAATGAATTTGGGAAGGATAAAACTGATGTGATCGTTGGAACAATTCTCTCACACCAACTAACAAAGAAAGGTGTTAACTTAGAAAAAACTTCAATCAACTTAAAAACAAATTTAAATTTAGATTATTATCAAATAATAGATATTTTAAGGCAGAATATAAATGGTTATAAAAATGTCATAAAGTGGAAAAGAGAGTATAGAAAAAATTTAATATTGGCAAATAGCCCACTATTAATAATTTTAACAATATATCTTATTTATATGACAATTGTATACATTCCTTTATTCTTTTGGTCTTTCGTAGGTATATGGTTTCTAATCTTATTTTTTCTTAATATTTGGATTATTTTAAAGAATATCGATAATATATGGTATCGTATTCATTTCACTTCTCTATTTTTTATATATTTAAACTACCTAATTTTAGCCTTATTGATATTACCGAACATTTCAATCACTATTAACGCTATGTTTTTTTTTACCTTAGGATGGTTAGGTTGGGTAATATCGATAGTTTCGTTTAGAAGGTATCAAATTGATTGTCAGGACTTTGGTAAGGATGGAAGTCATTTGGGTGGTAACTCAATTTATTTTTTTTTATTTTCTTTCTTTACCTGGTCAATTCTAACTTATATTTCGGATTTTTCTCTATTTGATACGAATTTTCTTCAATTATTATTTATCGATGAAATTAATAACAGCTCAATTATTGGAATTGAAATAGGTGCTATGATTGTTTTCGTTTTAACTTATATCTTCTATATAAAACCTGAGTTTTGGATACGAAGGAAAGAAATAAAACCGTTTAAGACTTATAAAAAATTAGGGATTCTAGAGGATTTCATGAATGCTTTATTTCTGGCAACTAACCAAGAATATAGTATTATAAAAAAAAAGTTAAATTTAGATAAATCAATTACAGAAAATTATATCTCTCTGGGAATAACATTCAAAGGAGATATAAATAAAGCTTATACTTTATTAAAAAAATATGAAACTCATCTGATCAATAAGGTAATACCAGATTCTCCTGAAGAATCTCTACTTGATAATATTAGTAAAATATCTAAAGGTTATAATAAAAAAATATCAAACCTAATTTCGATTAAAAGATTAGATGATGAATTCTTAAAATTAAATTTTATAAATAAACTTCCCAAAAATCTAATTGAAAACTTAAAAAGTGCTGAATTGCACTTCAAATTATATAGTTTATTTGATGAACGATCATTTAAATTATGTATAATTGAATTAGCGTTAACTATGGAATATGTATTTAAGATAATTATGAATATTTTTCTTCAAAAGACCAATACGTATAATTGTCTCAATCTACTAAAAAGTAGCACAGATAAAGATGAAAAGCGTTATTTTATTATGCTACTCGAAAGAGGAGTTGCTAAGACTACTTTAGGTGTATTTCTTAGAATTATTAAAGATATATGCTATATTCAGAAAGATTGTAAAATTACGCATGAATTGAAAGATTTCTTAGATAAGAACTGGCCAATTGATCAGAATTTTCTTATCGAATTAGATAATTTTAATCGGTTAAGAAATAGTCTCGTTCATACCCCTGGAAAAATTGTAGACAGCATTAAATATGAACACTCTAGAAATTTAATATTTGAGCATCTAAATAACCTCAGAATTGATCTTTCTTCAATTAATTCTCTAACTTTTTAATCTGTTTAAATATTAAAGAGTTTTATTTGAGTTGTGTTTATTTACTAAGGAACTTATTCATATGATAATCGAATGATTTATTGTTTTTTCTACCATTTTCCTTTAACTATTTAAAACATCACAAATTTTTTATTTAAATAATAAAAGTAGAAAGAATTTAAATATCTCCCATTTACTGATATAAATGTATTTAAAGTATAGATATATCTCTTCTAAAATGTATATTAATTAGTGTACAATTCTAAATCGAAATTTTAAAATCAGTGAAATTATTCATAAATTTAAGAATATTTTATCATGAACTTCTAATAGAATTAATAATTCAATAGAATATCCTAAGGAATATAAAGAAGAATATAGATATAAATAAGATAAAAACGAATAAATAAGTATAAAAGAGTGGATTTATCATAAGTAAAAAAATTAATAAGGATTTCTTTCAGAGTACTTTTTCAAAAGAATTAGGAATAGAAAAGCAAACAACATTGGATAAGTATATCTTATTAGATAAATTTATTGAGAAGATAAAACCAACTTTCGAAAAAGCCCTTTCAAAATATCTAACAAGAACTGGAGTCGATGAAGTAATGAATACAATCAGAGAAACTATTTCTCGGAATTTGAAATAAATTTATACTTTCTTATTGATCATGACAAGGCTAGAATTTTAAATGCTCTAATACCGGAGTTAGGTTTTTTATTAAAAAAACATTTTGAGTACCAATAATATGCCTCCTCTTTAGAGAGGGATTTTATATAAATTAGAACCTTATCTATTTTTGTCATTATATCAATAGTTTTAATACTTTCGAATAATAATGCTAATCTTACCCCAAATTCTTCATTGATATTTAAAGTTGATATTTTTATTTTATATGTGTTAAATATATTAAGTTTTTGATGATCAAGGGTTTGTTGGATAGCAGATTTTTGATTTTTCATTGTTTTATTAATTAAATCTTTAACATAACATTCTACTTGAGTTAACCTCCAACCTTTTAATGAGGAAATTATTCATTCAGGAGTTCTTCAATATCTAAAGTAAATGCTCTAGATTTTCGAATTGTTTCGAAATTAATTTAA
>JAHLWJ010000056.1 GCA_019057975.1 Promethearchaeota archaeon
AAGAAATGAGTTTGATATTAAAAGCGTTAAGGAACATTTATCCCCATTTAAATTTTTATAAATAAATATACATTCGAGTTGAATTTATCGTAATATTTTTAAAACTACAAGCAATTTATTTTATAAAATATAATTCTATTGGATTAAGAGAAATGAGAACGCTTCAATTTTCATATAAATCTAGACTTAAAAATTATTCGAAGCGTTTCTTTTCATTAGGATTGTGTTTAAATGAATTAGATTTAGACTTATTGTTATTATAATAAGCCTTCTTTATCTGTGAAAGAAATATCAATACTTCTCTCATAGTAATAAGAGGGTTGTTAAATACTAAAGATATTTAAAAAGGTCAAACGAAATGAACGAAAAAAGCGATATTATGGTTTCCGATATGATGGAAAAAATTCGAGGGTCATTAATTCTACCCAAAAAAGCATACTTCTTCGATACTACTCTTCGTGATGGAGAACAAACACCAGGAATTAGCTTTACACTAAAAGAAAAAATATCTATTGCCCAATCATTAAATGAACTAGGTATAGATGTAATTGAAGCAGGATTTCCAGTTATATCTCAAGGCGATTTTGAAGCATGTAAGGAAGTTGCGAAACTCGGTTTAGATTCAGAAGTAATAGGATTAGCTCGTATTAAGAAGATCGATATTGATAAGGTTATAGAAGCAGATATGGATTCAATTCATGTATTTATTGCAACTTCAGACTTGCATTTGAAAGAAAAACTAAAAATGACCAGAGAGGAAGTTCTTGATAGTGTTAAAGAATTGATATCTTACGCTAAAGATCATTATTCTGATATTCAATTTTCAGCTGAAGATGCAACACGTTCAGACTTAGACTATTTAATCAGGGTTAATCAAGCTGCCGTCGAAAGTGGAGCTACTCGAATTAATATACCTGATACTGTTGGAACAATATCTCCAACCGCATTTGGATATATTGTTAGGAAAAATTATGAATTATTACCTAAAAATGTGCGGATTGCAGTGCACTGCCATAATGATTTTGGCTTAGGTGTGGCAAATACAATAGCCGGATTTGAAAGTGGGGCTTCCGAAGCTCAGACAACAATATTAGGGTTAGGTGAAAGAGCGGGAAATGCGTCATTTGAAGAAACTGCTATGTCTCTTTATGCATTGTATCAAATTCCAATGCAGATAAATACAAGATTGATTTTTCCAACAGCAAAATTAGTTGAAAGTCTATGTGGGGGGAAAATAACTATTGGTCGATTAACCCCGTTAATTGGTCAGAATGCATTTGCACACGAATCAGGTATTCACGCCCATGCAATGATTCAGCACGCTCGTTCGTACGAGCCTATAACGCCAGAATTAATAGGAATTAAACGTTCTGACAATGTTGAAGATATTATTAAGCAGTCAATAAAATTGGGAAAACATACAGGAGGTCATGCACTTAAAGCAAAATTAGAAGATTTAGGTATTCATACTACGGACGTTCAATTTTCCAATATTATGGGACATGTTAAGGCTTTTGGAGATAAAGGACATGAGGTAACGGAAGAGGATTTCTATGCAATTTTAAAAGATGTTTTCGGAGAACTACCCGAAGAAGATCAATTCGTAAAACTCGAAGAATTAACTGTCCTAACTGGCTCTGTTACCCCTACTTCTACTGTACGTTTAAAAATTGATGATAATGGAAATAGTATTGAAAAGATAGCCTCATCAATAGGAGTTGGAGCTGTGGATGCATCTGTTAACGCAATTATTAAATGCTTTAAGCCGATGAGCAAGATTAAGTTATTAAATTATCAAATTGATGCTATAACAGGGGGAACTGAAGCACTAGGACATACTACTATTGAAATTATGGATATTGAAAGCAATCACATCGTAAAAGCAAGTGCAACTCATGAAGATATCGTAATGAGCTCAGTTTTATCATTATTAAAAGGACTTAACCTTATCGTCAAGAAAAAAAATTCATCTAGCAATTAATAAATTCTTTAGCATATGTATAAGTTAATCTATCTATAACTTTTAAGCAAAGATAAGGTAAAGAAAGTATGGGGTTAACAATAACAGAGAAAATCTTGAGAGCTCATTGTGACAATAAGTTTGCTGTTGCCGGAGATTTTATTTTTGCCAATGTTGACCGTTGTTTAGCAAACGATATTACTGCCCCTATAGCTATAGAGGTTTTTGAAAGTGTCATTGAAGGAACAGATAGAAGCCTTTTCGAGGGTTTTACTGATAATGGTCTGGTGCTGGTGTCAGATCATTTTACGCCAGCCAAAGACGTAGCTTCAGCAATACAGTGTGAAATACTCAGAGAATTTGCTTATAAATATAAGATTTTAAATTATTTTGAAGTTGGTCGTGGTGGAATTGAACATTGTCTTATACCAGAGCAAGGATTAGTAGCACCAGGAGAGGTTTTTATAGGTGCCGACTCTCATACTTGCACATATGGCGCTCTTGGTGCTTTCTCAACAGGTGTTGGTTCTACAGATTTAGGTGTTGCAATGGCTTTAGGAAAATGTTGGCTTAAAATACCTGAATCTGTGCAATTTGTTTTTTCTGGAGAATTAAATAAATGGGTTTCTGGTAAAGACTTAATTTTGTACTTAATTAGCAAAATCGGTGTTGATGGGGCTACTTATAAAGCTATGGAACTTACTGGAGGCGCTATTAAAAATTTATCCATGGACAATAGATTTACAATGTGTAATATGGCAATTGAAGCAGGCGCTAAAAACGGAATAATAGAACCGGATAAAATTACGATAGACTATTTGGAAAAGACTGGCAATTCGAAGTATAAAATCTATGAAAGTGATAAAAATGCTGAATACATTGATATTATAGAATTTGAATGTAAAAATATTGAACCACAGGTTGCTTTACCTCCTTTACCTGAAAATTCTAAACCAATTTCAGAAGTAAACAATATGAGAGTGGAAATAGATCAATCAATAATAGGTTCTTGTACTAATGGTCGCATGGAAGACTTGAAAATTGCTGCGAATATTTTAAAGAAACAAAAAATTCATCGTAATGTAAGGTGTATTATTATTCCAGGTACTCAAAATATATATCTTCAAGCATTAAAAGAAGGATTAATAGAGATTTTTATTGATGCTGGTGCGATTGTTTCAACTCCTACCTGCGGTCCTTGTTTAGGAGGACATATGGGGATTCTTGCGGCCGGAGAAAAAGCAATCTCAACAACAAATAGGAATTTTACAGGCAGGATGGGACATATAGAAAGTGAAGTGTATTTATCAAGCCCCGCTATTGCTGCTGCCTCGGCTATTAAGGGATATATTACATCACCAGAATTTATTTAGGGTGAAAATAATGATTGGTAAAGTTATAAAATATGATATAAAAGATATTAATACGGATTTGATCATTCCCGCAAGGTATTTAACTACGTCTGACTCTGAATATCTAGCTAAACACTGCATGGAAGATCTAGATGCCAAATTTATCGAAAAAAAAATCAAATATGGATATACAATATTGGTTGCTGGATCGAATTTCGGATGCGGTTCAAGCAGAGAACAAGCACCAATTGCTCTTAAATCAGTAGGAATCAAATGCATAATAGCCTACTCTTTTGCAAGGATATTTTTTAGAAATGCGATAAATATAGGACTGCCAATAATTGAGTGTAACAACATTGAAGCGATAAATACTGGTGATAAATTAGAAATTAGTTTTACAGAAGGAGTTATTAAAAATCTCTCTACAAATTTTGAATTTAGTGTAAAGAAAATGCCTTCTTTTATAGAAGAGATCGTATCCGATGATGGTTTGATTAATTATGCAAGACGCATAATTTTAAAGAATACCTAAGAATCTATGATTCAATCTTAATTTTTTTAACGTTAATGGAAGAAATACTTAGGATTCTAAATATATTGAAGATTAAATTTAAGATATCGAGGTTTAAGTTTTTATATTATAATTTTGAAAATATTATTAAAGATAAGCAAATTAAGATATTTATATGGAGTTCATCTTAAAATTATTTTAATTTGAATTTTATACCAATTATGGAGATAAATTTATGTCATTAAAAGAATTCACTAAAGCAGTTTTTACTCGATATGGACTTAGCGAAGAGCATATAAATATCTATTTAGCATACTTAAGAGTTCCACGTGCTACAATATCAGAAGTATTCATGACCTTAGCTGTAGAAAATGAGGAACTGAAATATGAAACGGTTGTAGAAATTACTGATTGGTTGGTAGAAAAGAATTTTTTAAAAAGAATTGAAGGAATAGTCCCAAGATTTATTCCCTTAGAACCTTTTTTTGAATTATTCACTAATGAATCAGAACTCTTTAGAAATGAAATTGCCAAAATCAAAGATACGATCTTAAGCGACCAAGCTAATCGCTTTGAGAAACTGCAAGATATTCAGAACAAGAGTATAGGAGAAGTAGAACACGCTGTTGATTCTCAGATTAAGAGTTTTTTTGAAGATTCTGATTCTAAAAACTCTACCAAAAGAAATGCAATAGACAAAGCAACAAATCGTTTTACTGAAACAAGCAAAGCTCTTGAAAGTAATATTCACTCAATAATGGATACTTTAAACTCAAATTTACAAAATATCTCAACCACTCACATTAGTAAGTACGAAACTGAAATAAATGGTACTAAGGAAGATTTAACCACTCTAATCGCAAATCTATTAAATGATTTTTCGACGAGAGTTGAGAGTTTAGATAAAGAATTAAAGGTGGAGCTAGATGAACACGTAGAAAGACATAAAACTACTGCTAATCAGCTTAAACCAAGAATGGAACAAATATTGGAAAAATACCTTGAACGTATGGATAAAGTGGTTGCTGATTTAAAAGAAAGGATTTCGAATGTATTAAAAGAACATACTAATCATCTAAAAAATACGACTGATACACTTCAAACCAGCTTAAAAGCAACTGTTGATGATAGACATCGAACTTTAACTGATCAAACAAATGACTTTAAGAGCATGACTCTGACTTTAATTGATAATTTACTCGAACATGCAAACAGATTCACTGATTTTTCTGAAGATATGGGTAAAAAAGGCTTTTTCTGGATGGGAAAGAAGAAAAAATATAAAGCGCGACATGAAACTACTATTCAAAATATCTTGAAATTTACAAAACCTATGAAAGAGGATTTTTCTAAAACAAGTGATGACTACATTTCTATTACACGATCCACTACAGACCAGATTAAATCTGATGTAACAGATATTATGATAAATGAAAATAATGCCTTAGCTACAGAAACTAATGATCTTGATTTTAAAACTCAAGAAACTATAGATGCCCAATTAGAAAATTTAGCAACTGATTTAGCTGGTGAAGTGGATGATACATTACAAAACGGTGTAAAAGATTGTTCCGATACTAATATAAAATTAAAGGATTCTTTAGAAAATTCGTTAAAACAACATCATAGACAATATGATGATGCAATTAATATCCATAGAGACAATAGCTTACGAAATTATACAGGTTTTGACACTGAAGTAAAAAGCATCAAGGAAAACTGGACGAGAGAGGTAGATGCCAAATTCTCTGAAGGAAAGCGTGATGGTTCAGATAAAATTGACAGTGAAATTAGATTATGGGATGCTGAAGCGAAAGATATGGATAACAGCTTAACTAATATGCTTGCGGATCATAAAACAAAATATGAACAAAATGCTAAGACTCTTCAAAATAGTCTGTCCAATACTACCCGAGATACCATTCAGAACGTTAAAGATGCAATTGCTGATTTTACACTACAATTCATGAATTCCATCGATGATGCCACTGAACTTGGTGAAAATAATGAAGATAAATTGAAAGATATTCATAATGCTTCGAGCTCAATTCCAGAAATATTGAAAGTCACTACATGGCAAGTGGTTGGAAGAGATGCTATGATAGCCGCAATGAAAGACGCGATTTATCGGGTTAAATCCTCAATTATTATTGTGACTCCAGTTGTAGTCCCTGAAATCCTTCAAGTAGTTTCTGAATATGCTTTTCAAAAAAAAGCAGTTAGATTCATGCTAACAAGCCATTGGGACCTTCAAAAGTATGGAGGGATAATAAACAAGATGAAGCAGCTCGGAAATGTTCAATTTCGTCAATTGCAAAAACCAGCGAATTTCTACGCCTTAACTCGGGACGCGGAAGAAGTTATATTATGTCCTCACTCAGATAAAGATTCGGAAATGATAGCGGTGGTCTCCAACCAAGTAGCATATTCTATTTTGTATTCACAGTTTATAGGTCCTATATTTCAAGCGTCATCGAGACCGATCCAGTAATTCTGGCAAAGAATATTAACCAGACTTTTAAATTAACTAAATAGGATATTTTTAATAATTTTTTTCTTTACATTCTAAGCTAAATTAAAAGTTAAAAGAAATAGGATTAAATAATTAAAGGAAAGTAAATTAATTTTAAAGTCAATATATAAGGAGAAATATCAAAATCCTGTTCGAGTGAGAGAGAATCAAGTAATTCTGGAAGAATAAATTAACAATAATTTAGAATCTGGAGAACTCAAACGTTTTACTAAAATAAACAAGATTTTTCAATTTTTACTTATTTTATTTTTCTCTTTTTAATGCTAAAAGCTATTTAATAAAAAAAAAATAGAATTGGTTATTGAAATAATTATGGATTTACAAGGCCTTTAAGCCTTGGTCCATTTGTTCAAGCATCTCCTTAGTAAATTGCCCGGGAGACATCTGTTCAGCATATTCCTGAATTTGGCGCAATGAAAAGCCCATAGCCATTTGAGCTTGAGGACTATCAATCATCGCGGCCATTCCAGGAAGGCCTTTTAGAAATTTTTCAGAAACTGGATCTTCTAAAAGCTCACCTAGTGTCATTTCAACTGAATATTTATCTGGCATTTTTAACATTCTCCTTTTTTATTACAATGCTTTTAATGCAACATCAAGCTGTTCAAGTTGCTCCTTTGTAAATTGTCCAGGAGCCATCTGTTCAGAATATTCTTGAATCTGGCGTAAACTAAAGCCCATAGCCATTTGAGCTTGAGGACTCTCGACGAGTTCTTTTAAATTTTCTCTGAGGAATTTTTCAGAAACTGGATCTTCTAGAAGCTCTCCGAGTGTCATCTCAACAGAATATTTATCTGGCATTTTTAACAATCTCCTTTTTTTTTCAATAATATTAAAGTAAGACTTTAATGGTTGAATTTAATTTGTTAATAGATATAAATTTTTTTTAAAAATTGTGTCAAAAAAGTCAAATGGTCTATTTTTCTAACTCAAAACAGTTAATTTAACTTCATTTTTGAATTAGTATTAAATATTTAGACGATGCTAGACTATTTTCATTTAGTTTTATCTATAATAAATCTAGAATAATAAATTTAGAATAAACTACTCGTATGGAAAAACATGGAAAATATGTCCAATAAAAGAGTCGAATTAATGGCTCCTTTAAAAAATTATAAATCTTTGAATGCGGTATTAGGTAAGGCTGATGCTGTGTATTTTGGTGTTGAGTCTTTTAACATGAGAATGTATAGCGATAACTTTAGACTAGATGACTTAAATAAAATTGTAAAAACTTGTCATAATAATAATATCTATACATACCTAACTACAAATATAGTTATCTATGAAAATGAATTCCTTCTTTTGGATAAGGTATTAGATAAAGCTGTGGAAGCAGAAATAGATGCGATAATCCTCCATGATATTGGTGCAATTCATTTAGCGAAAGAAAAAGGATTAAATTTACATATTTCTACGCAAGCAAATATTTCTAATTCTCATGCAGCACTATTCTATGAATCAATAGGAGCCCAAAGATTAATTCTTGCTCGAGAATTATCATTAGAGCAAATTAAAGAAATTAAAAATAAAGTAAATAAAGCGGAGATCGAATGTTTTGTTCATGGAGCTCAATGTACTTCAATATCAGGACGTTGCTATTTTTCTGCCGAGGTTTGTCAATCTCAAGATTATTCAGCTAATAGAGGAAAATGTATTCAACCATGTAGAAGAAAATGGCGAGTCTATGATGATCAAAATAATGAGTTTCTATACGACGGGGTTTTCTTTATCAATGCAAAGGATCTCTGTATGATTGAACATATTCCAGAATTAATCGAAGCAAAAATAGATGCTTTTAAAATTGAGGGTCGTATGAGAGACCCAATCTATATAGAAGAGACAACGTCTTGCTATAGAGAAGCTATTGATGCCTATTATGAGAACAGCTATTCTCAAGAAAAGGTTAAAGGATGGATTAATCGGTTAAACAAGGTTTATAATCGAGGATTTTCTACTGGATTTTATTTTGGATTACCAAAAGGCAGTGAAATCCAGAGAGACTTTGATGGCAATATCTCAAATTATAAAAAAATTGAAATTGGAAAGGTTTTAAATTATTATCCTGATAAAAAAGCAGCAAAAATTCTTTTATCATCAGGGAAACTCAAGTTAAAAGATGAAGTTTTTATAATCGGTACACATACAGATACATATCTAAGACAAGAAGTTAAGTCGATTCAGATTAAACAAAAGCAGAATTTAACTGAAACTCCTTTTATCTCCTCTAATAAAGAAAGGATTACTGTTGGAATCACAGTTGATAAACCAGTTAAAAAAAATGATAAAATTTTCAAATTAGAGCAACTATAAAATCTCACTTTCGTTCTCTTTATGAAAAAGTTGGATAATTGAAACTGTATTCAGTAGTTTTGAGAAATCTGAAGATTCTGGGTCATCAATCTTTTTGTTCCAACCAAAAAGCATTTTTGCTGATCTACTATGCTTTACAACATACCATCTTATAATTTTTAGTTTATCATCTTCATTCGACATAAATTCTACTCTTGCAGGAAAAGAGTGAAAGCCATGTTTTACCCAAACTGAAGCTGGATTTGCTCGCATGTTTTTTAACCACCCTGAATCTTCTCCTCTTCCTGAAAAAATTGTCATAATCCTATCTATCCAATGATATTCTAATGGTGTCCTCCGTTTTTTTCCTGTTTTTCTGCCTATTGTTGTTAACATGAGGAAAACTCTACCAAATCCTAGAAGGGGCAGAATTCTTAATCTATATAAAGGAATAACAAGGTATTTGTTCAACCGATTATATTTCTTTAGTGTTTTTTTTCTAATGTTGTCATCTGGATGATTCATATTATAAAGCGCTGAACCGGATCTCGGTAAAATTTCTTTATCAATTTTATCTTCATTATTACTCATAATTCTATATCTAGTAAATTTAAACTTCTATATATGCTAGTGATTAATTAAGCAAGGATAAAGTGAGATCTAAAAAAAGTTTAATTTCATGTAGTTTTTTTAACTGCCTAATCCCATTTAGGGCCTCCACTCTTTTCTACTGTGTTGTCGTCATCTTCAGAGTGGATTCGTTTTAAGTCAATGTCTTGATAACCAGGGAGAACATTAAGGATTCTTCTCATAGCAAATTCTACATCTTTTGCACTGGCTATAAATCTGCCTACTATAAGGATATCAGCTCCTTGATCTAATGCATATGCCGCAGAACTTGGTTCAATACCACCAGCAACAGCAACTAACACCCTATCTCTTCCTGAAGCTTTCTTTTGACTTGCATACAATTCTTTGATTTTTGGGACTAATGTCCATCTCTGTCTTTGTTGGGCATCTGGGGATTTATTTCCTGCTGCAGATTGTTCAACATCGATACCTCTATGAATTATGACGACATCAGGTGTTTCTTTTAGAGAACTTAACTTCTCAATAGGATTTTGAACTTCCATAGTATCAACAAATGCATGAATTCCGAGTCGTTGTGCTTCCATTATAAATTTATCAAGTGAGGAAGTAGCAGCTAAACCACTTGCTACGACACCATCGGCGGTTGCATCAAAGGCAAAATCAACTTCTAATTTTCCAACATCTAAAGTTTTTAGATCGGCTACAATAAATTTTTCTCTAGCAACTTCTCGAATTTGCTTAATTGATTCAACACCATACTTTTTTAGAAAAGGTGTTCCAACTTCTAATATAATCCTGTCACTTTTAGGTAATTGCTTAACAACCTTTACTTGTTTGTCCAAGTCTGGATTGTCGAGGGCTACCTGTATGTAAGGCGGCCTCCATAGTCTAGGAACCCTGATTCCCGCGACGGGGTGTTTTGCTCGATCCTTATCATAGAAGATCTTCTCAATTGGAGGATATCCCTTTAAGGCTCTCTGGATTGCTAATTTTGTAGCGCCATAATTATATTGATATATTTTTCGATAATCTTTAGCTGCAGGATGAATAAATACACTTACTATTATTAACCATTCATCTACCTTATTCAAAGGAATTAAGCCTTCTTCAACAGCATCTACTATACCTTTCGCTACTGCTGCTTGGGCAGGACCAAAAATCTTATTAGCATCTTCCAAATCAGCAACCGTGACCTTGGGTACGATTAACGAGATTGGTTTAGAAATTAAATTCGGGCGAATCGCTCCGAGCAATCCTCCATGTCCCTTTGAAGGTGTACTTAGCGCATTTGCAAATGAAATTCCCACGGGTCCATCTTTTGAACCAATTATTAAATCTATATGAGCTAGGTTATCGCCCTCCCCAATTAAGGCTTCTCCAATATAGTAATCAGGTTTTGGCATATAATTTTCCTTTTATATTTTTTTTTCTTTTTATAATTTTATGGAAAATAATTATTTATAATGGTGTATTTTTGGGATAATATTATTGTTGAGATACAATTAACTAGAGTTAATCTTCTATTAATAAAATTATTGATTGAATTATCTCTCAAATGATAAAAAAGAGCTCAAAATTTATCTCTTAATTTCCATAATTAATTCGTGTATACGATTAAGTCCTGAAGTAAGGTAATCTTGGGGGTAATCCAAAACTAATTCGAAAAAATTTATCCATACCGAAATTAATTACACAACATTTATACCTAGCAAATTATTTATATTGGAATTGACATTTATATCAAAGAATAAAATTTGAGTTTTGAAATGAAAACGGTGAAAGAAGATCGTATATACAATAGCTGAGGGAAAGTTCCCTAAAAAACCAGGATATGGCAATGTTTTGGAAGCGTGTAGAAAAGAGTTTAGGAATTTTAAAAAAGATAATGAAAATAAGATTTATGAGCTGTTAAATGAAAGGATCCTGCAAATTCCTGAATTAGGGATGGATCCTGTATTAATTAATAATCAGAAAGATAATATGGAAAGCATAAGGAAACTTATTAAAGAAGGAAAAGAAGACATCACATTTTCATTATTTTTTAGAACATTTCCAACATGTCTACCACATAGATCCAGACTTTAAAATATCCAATCTATATATTTTCAATTGATTTGATATCCCAGAGATATTTCTTCAAATCAATTTTAAATTCATCTGAAAATTCAATACCCTCTAATTCTAAAAGTTTTTTATGGTATTGTTTATCTTCAATTGAAGTCATTGATAATTTGCCATTGGAACTTATGACACGGTGCCATGGTAAGTTATATTTCTTACTGGAAGAATGTAGGACCCAAGAGACTTGTCTCGCAGCTCTAGGATTTCCTGATAATTTAGCTATGAATCCATAGGTTAAAACCTTCCCTTTAGGGATGTTCTTAATAACATGTATGATATTTTCAGTAAAAGAGCTAGGGATTGCAATACACCTTCTCAAAATTCTGATTCAATTTTTTTTGCAATAGAATATAATTTCTCTAATTTTATTAAATTTAAATCTGGTGTTTCAAAAATTATGTGATTACAATCATATTTAGTGAAATCATTTTCGATTATTCTAATAGCGAAATCTTCCCTTTCATCCCATAATTGAGAACCGGGATAAGGAGTTGCCACAAAATAGTTAATTTTATCTCCTTTTTCTAATGGCAATTTCCCAATATAATCAATTGTTTTATTAAAAGTATCTTCTGTTTCTCCTGGCAACCCCAGAACAAAATAGGCTTGGATAGGGATTTTATGCTTTTTTAAGCTTATAATTCCATTCTTTACCTTGGAGGGATCTTGATACTTAAAATTTTTCTCTAAAACTTCTATGTCTGCAGACTCAATTCCGGTTGCAATTAATCTACATCCTGCTTTTTTTAATAAGCGAGCTTCTTCCTCGGATATTACATCTACACGAAGCTCACATCCCCAAGGAATTTCTATTTTGTTTTTTATAAACATCTTGCAAAATTCTCTAAAAAACTCTCTATTTATGTTGATGTTATCGTAAAAGTTGATATAACTATAAGTTTGCATAGAAATAATATCTCTTATTTCGGACAAAATCGATTCAATGCTCCTAATTTTAGTTTTTTTGAAAAGTTTTTGTCTTGAACAGAATGAGCATTGATTAGGACACCCTCTATTAACAATTACGCTAGCAACTGTGTAGTAATAATATTCAAGAGATAATTTATAACGTGCTGGTAAAGGTAAATGTTTTAAATCAGTTGTAATTACAGCATTGTTTACTATAAGATTTCCTTTTGAGTTATTAAAAGCAATTCCTTGAATAGAGGATAAATTATCTTCAATATCCGCCAGATTCTTACTATTTGATATCTGAAAGATTAATAATTTAACCAATTTGAGAAAAGAATTTTCGGATTCCCCGATACAAATGAAATCAATTAAATTTTCAGTTTTTAAATCGTTTTCTAATATTTCTTTATACATAAAGGTAACGTGAGGTCCTCCTAGAACTACAAAATTATTCCTATCTTGTTCCTTTATAATTTTGGCGAGATCAAGAGCAAGGTGGAAAGTATTGGTTAGAGATGTAACCCCAAAGATTTTATACTCTGAAATCTTTTCTCTTATTACTTTTTTTAACTCTATTTCGTCTAAATCTAAGTATTGTTCAAGATCTAATATATCAACAGGAATATTGTTTGAATCTAAGACTGCTGCTAAATACAAAATGCCTAAATTAGGTTCTCTAAAAAATTTTCTTTGAACTTCAGAAGATTTTGAAGTTTTAGGATTGATTAGTAGAATCATCTTCAACAATATCTTCAGGTAGTTGGTCTGGAATTTTAAAAGCTCTAATTAAAGCTTCAAGAGAGCCCGGTTTATTAAATTTCTCTTCATAAATTACAGGCACTTGTAATTCCAAAGGAGTGGATTTATCATCTTTTTTAATATACAATTCTAATCCTTGTATTTTTCTATCTTTAATAATCAATCTTGTCGAATAATTATGATCTTTAAAAAGAGTAAACCCATTGTTTAATCGTCCCAATTTTACAGGTTTTATCGAGATTATTTCTTCTTTCACAAAGGCTTCTGTAACTTCTTCATCTGTGTAAATTTGAACTCCTATTATCATAAATCTTCGAATTAAATTTTCTGGTTGTGGAATTTGATTAATATATTCAATTGCCTTCTTTAGATGAGGATTTTGGATTGATGTACCTATAACATATTTATCTGGGGTTTTTTTTGAGAAATCTTTTTCTTCAATGGGTTTCGCACGTCCAGAACCTAATTGTTTATTCATAAGTTCTTGAAATTCTGTATCAGCCTGAGAATGCATATTCAAAGGATACACCCTATAAAATAATTTTAACTGCTGTCGTAGCATTCCTGCTAGAATTCCACCATAGATTTGAATTTTAAGTGAACTTTGAGGTCCGTTATAAGTCCAAATTCTTTTAGTATCGTGATCTACAAGTAAAAATACCTTACCATCGCTAGCATCACTTATTATATCGCTAACTAATACCCCCTCTATCACTTCTTTTGTTTCCATGAAGGGATTTTCTACGCGCTCAATTACTTCAAATATCTGCATAATGGGTGATCCATGAAATTCCTATATAATTTTTATAGGTTATTATAGTTAAAATAAATTGCATAAAATGTAGGTATACAGAAAATAAATCTAAACCCTAAATTCATAAAATTTTTATGAAAATATACATTTTTAGAGTTAATCTTGTTTATTCAACTTCGATTATGATGCATCGTGTCTTCTGAAAAAATTGTTTATAAGTTAAATATAAGCGGTGGAAATAAAGGGCCTGGAAAAGGATTGTCTAAACTAATTGAAATAGATGAAAAAAAGTTTAGATTTGAAGGAATGAAAATCGGGGATAACATCAAAGGAGGGCTCATAGGATTTCCGAACTATGAGTTTGAAATAATGGGTGGAAGTGATTCGAGCGGATTTCCAATGAGAAAAGATGTACATGGACCAGTAAAGAAAAAGATTCTTGTCTCCAAACGTGGTATAGGTTACAAACCCAGAAGAAAAGGTGAGAAAAAAAGAAAAATGGTAAGAGGCAATGAAGTAACCTTCGACATGACTCTGATCAATTTAAAAGTTGTTAAATACGGAGAAGCCGAACTTTTCAAGAAAGAAAAAAAATAAATAAATCACCAGATGAAAAATCATGGTTAAAGTTAAAAAATGCAGTTTCTGTGGTTATGATATACCAATTGGAAGGGGTCTAATGGTGATCAGAAGAGATGGTACAATTTTAAATTTTTGTACTAACAAATGCAGAAAATCAATGATTGATTATAAGAAAAAAGCAAGAAAAACAAGATGGACAGCTCATTACGGAAAACAATGAGTTTATGTTTCTATTTTTTAATTAAGAATTTTTAAAATTGGTTTAAGAGCAATATAGTTTCCTTATTGTAATCGAGGAAATTTAAGTAGCTCATCGATTAAGTCAACGTGCCCAACAATCATTCTTTTACAGCACCATCTCTCAATACCTAGCTCCTTAAAAGCCTTCTCAGAGCTTTCCCCTTTCTCAATATATTCTAAATAAGGTTTGTATACATGTGCGATCAATTTACCACATGAAAAACAACGTATTGGTATAATCGTGATATTTCTCCTCTTTCTGGTTAATAAATTTGTCAGATTTTTTGATTCGGTTAAATTCCTTTAATTTGAGAAAATTTTCAAAAAAGAATTCAATTTGAGTTTTTAAAAGAACCATGGTAAAAAAATTTTTAGGTTTTACATCCCAATTGAAAAATATTATTTTTATTCTTGTATTAATTACTGTATCAAATATCGATGAATAATAACAAATTATCAAATAATATCAGATTTATATACCATAATATAACTATTTATTATATCAAAACAAAACTATTTGAAAATAGTCTTTATTCATTTAATCATAAATAAAATCCATAATAATAGTTTTTGAAAGGATGAGCGCACAAAAACCAAAAAAGATAGAAAAACCAGAGGAATTAATTCGAGCAGAACAATTAATTGACGAAGGTAAACTCGATAAGGCTTTTGCACTCATGAACAATTTTAAGCAAAAAGATGGGATCACCCATCATGATAAAGTATCATGTCATCTACTTCAATGTCAAATTCTATTATGGCAAGGGAAGTACAAAGAGCTTATTAAACAGGCTAAGCAAACTTATAAAGAAAGTGAAGTATTAGAAACCAGTTTCCTTAAAGTCGACAGTTTACTTTTGATGGTACATGCATTTGTAAGGTTTAAGAAATTTGATGAAGCTTTTGATTTGATTAAGCAAGGAGAAGAATTAATGAAAACAGTTCCACAAGAATTAACAAAAGCGCGCAAGCAAAGAGAGGCTTCTTTAGCTTTTATAAAAGGATTTATTTTTTACAGAAAAGGAAGAAGTCCAAATGACGCAGATCTGGCATTAGAATACTTGGAGCGAAGCTTAGCATTACGAGAAGAATTGGGGATTAAGCATGAAATTTCCGAATCTCTTTTAACGATAGCATACAATCTATGTAAATTTAAAGGTGAACAGAATCGTGCTTTAAAATTTGCCGAGAGAGGTTTAGCCCTTGCTAAAGAGAGTACCAAAAAATATTACATTGCTGCTAGTCTTTTTGTTATGGCTTGGATATATGGCCTTAAAGGGGAATTAGATCGTAGTATTAGATTTTATGAGCAAAGCATGACGCTTTTCAAGGAACTTAACAATAAATATAGGATGGCGCATGTTTTTAACAATCTATCTAATAGATATAAAATGAGAGGAGAATTGGATCGTGCGTTAGAGTGTATAGAACAAGCTATGGTACTAAACCGCGATGTAGGAAGATTAAGAACGCTAGCTATTAATCATGATATTTTAATTCAAATTTTAATTGATAAGGGGGATCTTGATCGAGCTCAGATTTCTCTTCATAACATGGAGAAATTGAACATTCAATTAAAAGATAAATACGTTAATTTAACTTATCTTCTTGATAAAGCTATATTATTGAAAACAAGTCTTAGGGCTCGTGATCGAGGTAAAGCTGAAGAGATTTTAATGCAACTCCTTGAAGATGAGAATTTATTCTATGAAAATAGGTTAAGAACATTACTTAACTTATGTGAATTGCTCCTAACTGAGTTACGCATGACTAATGACTTTGAAGTGTTGGATGAGTTAAATCAATTTATTAGTCAATTATTAGATATTGCCGAAAAATCGAAGTCATACTGGATCCTGAGCGAAGTTCACCTATTACAAGCAAAACTCTCATTATTAACTTTTGATATAAAAAAAGCTCAAAGATTTTTGATCCAAGCTCAAAAAATAGCAGAAAGGTTCAGTCTTACTCAGCTAGCAATGAAAATTTCGATTGAACATGATAAATTGCTAAATCAAATGAGTACATGGGAGAAACTAAAGGAATCAAAAAAGTCATTAGCTGAACGCATTGAAATTTTGGATCTTAATGAAGAAATCGACCGCATGTTGAATAAGCGAATAATAGAACTCCCCGAGTTAGCTGATGAAGAACCCGTATTATTATTAATCATTACGGCGGCCGGAACATGCTTGTTTTCTAATTCGTTTTCAAAGGATTTCCCTTTCGAAGAAGACCTTGTTAGTAGTTTTCTAACTGCTTTTAACTCTTTTAGCGAAGAGCTTTTTTCTGAAGGACTTGATCGGGCTAGATTTGGTGATTACATAATACTCATGGAATCTGTAGTAAATTATTCTGTTTGTTATTTATTCAAAGGTCAGACCTATCTTGCGAAACAAAAGCTTGCCAAGTTCTCAGAGAGAATACAAAATATAACATCTATATGGCAACTCCTCGAGAAATTTTATAAAACAAACCAAGTTCTAGAAATGAAGGATAGTACTCCACTTAAATCACTCATTACAGATATATTCACTAAAAGAAGCATTGAAATGAATGTTTAAGTGTACTACTATTATATTTAAACTTTTGGGGGGGCTCTTAATTTTTTTATAACATTTTTATTAATTAAAATGAAAATTAAAGAATGATCCTAATTCTTTTTTGTTATACTTCTATCTTAAACTGGCTTGTTTAATAATAATTACCCTTCCATCGACACAGGACGATTAATCGCTAGACTGCTTTTATCGATGACCACTTTGAATAAGTTCACTTATTGATAGAAAATACCTAAACAATAACCTTAGAGTTTTTAATTGAAAAATAGCGAGGGAATATAATTGTGCAATAGTTCTCTTTTTTCATCCCAAAAGACAAATTTTATTTTTAATCTTGCATTAATTTCTGTATCAAATATCGATGAATTATGAAAATATATAATAAATGTATATTTGAAGGAGATGATTAAAAATTTCATATGTTAAATTTCAAGTCCCAGATAAATTAAAAACTTCACTAAAGACAGCATTAAGCAAAATTGCCGAATCTCGAGATTCTAAAATCCGAAAGGGAATGAACGAGGTTACCAAATCTATTGAAAGACAACTTGCAAAACTCATTGTTATGGCTGAGGATGTTAGTCCTCCAGAAATTCTATTCCATATTCCGCTTTTATGTGAAGAAAAAGGAATTCCTTATGCATACTTGTCAACTAAAAAAGAACTAGGAAATACAGTGAGAATTAATGTATCAGCAAGTGCTATTGGTATAGAGAAAGTTGGAACAGGAAATGATGGCGTTTTAGATGATGTGATAAAGAAATTGGAAGAAATTAAAAAGTAAATAAACCTGGTGAAATTATTTGGTTAAATTAGATAAATCAAAGGGAGTCCGTACTAAAGATCAATCCACACCCGCCCAAGTCATTCAAGTGATTGGTCGAACTGGGCTCACAGGCGAAATCACTCAGATTAAAGTAAGGATTCTAGATGGTCCAGATAGGAATAGAATCTTAACTAGGAATGTGAAAGGTCCTATCAGAATAAATGATATAGTAATCCTACGAGAAGTAGAAAGAGAAGCCCGTAAAATAAGAAAACGCCGATAAATATATTTTTATTTAAAATTAATTACACTTACATTATTACTTTATTATTTTTCCACCAAATGCTTTTTTTCTTTTAAAATTTCAAGTTCTGATACAAGCCAACATAATTCTTCATAAGTGGAGGAGGATTTAAGAATATCTTTAGTTTTTTTATTAATTTCCTTTTCCGAAGGCTCCTTATTTACTTTTAAAAGATTTAATTGTAATTCAGCTAATCGTCTAGATAAATCCTCATAGGATACTTTTTCGTTTGAAAGTTTATGGACAGCAAGAGTTATTTCAGCTTCTAGATCCATTTCCAGTCCCGATTCAATGAGTTCTAAAGTGTCTTCAATTTCTAGCTCTAATTCCTCTCTCTTTTCTAAAGATGCATCTTCTCCCAAACCCTTCTTTAAAAGATCCATAATTGCAAGAAAAGCTCCAAATTCCTTATCCTGATTAATAATTTGGATTTTAGCAGTAGTTTTCCGCTTATTATTTAAACTGTTTGCTCTTTTTTTACTAAAATCTCTCTTTCTTTTAGACGAATTTGAGCCATGCCATAAGTATATTGTTTTAAAATCATCAATTAAATAAACTTTAGTGTTGCTGAAATCAACTTTACTTACTTTCC